>CADCOV010000271.1 GCA_902803185.1 uncultured Eubacteriales bacterium | reverse complement strand
TGCGGAGTTCCTCCTCCTTCATCGTGTTCAGGAGCTTTCCGTCGAAATACACCTCGCCTCTCGTCGGCTCCAGCAGGTGGATCATCAGCCTGCCCAGGGTGGACTTGCCGCAGCCGGACTCGCCGACCACGCCCAGGGTCTCGCCCTTATAGACCTTCAGGTTCACGTCGGTGACGGCGTGAACGGTGGCTTTGTTCTTTCCGAAAGAACCGGATGTGGTGGCGAATTCCTTGGTCAGATCCTTACATTCGACCAGTACCTTTCTTTCATTTTCCACTGTTCATCACCTCCTCGTTCGCCAGGAAGCAGCGCACCTTGTGGCCGTTTCCGATGTCATAGAGATCCGGCTCGAACTGGGTGCAGATCTTCATCGCTTTGTCGCAGCGGGTGCAGAACCGGCAGCCCTTCGGCAGCTCGAGCAGGTTCGGTACGAGGCCGCGGATGGTGAACAGCTCCTCCTTCGTCTCCGTGACCTTCGGGATGGAATTCAGCAGGCCGAAGGTGTACGGGTGCGTCGGGTTCTTGAAGAGCTCGTGGACGTTGGCCTCCTCCATGATCTTGCCGGCGTACATGACGTAGACGTAATCGCAGGATTCGGCGACGATGCCCAGGTTGTGGGTGATCATGACGATCGCAGTGCCCAGCTCCTGCTGCAGTTTCTTCATCAGGAACAGGATCTGCGCCTCGATGGTGACGTCCAGCGCGGTGGTCGGCTCGTCGGCGATCATCAGGGTCGGCTCGCAGACCATGGCCATACCGATCATGACTCTCTGGCGGAGACCGCCGGACAGCTGGTGCGGATAGGCGGAGAACCGCTTCTCCGGCTCAGGGATACCGACCTCACGGAAGATGTCGATGGCGCGGGCCTTGGCGTCCTGCTTGGAGACGTTGGTGTGCTCCATGATGGCTTCCATGACCTGCTTGCCGATGGTGTAGACCGGGTTCAGGGAGGTCATCGGTTCCTGGAAGATCATCGAGATCTTGTTGCCGCGGATGTCGCACATCTCGCGCTCGGTCTTGTCCAGGAGGTTCTCCCCTTCCAGCTCGATGGTGCCGGCGACGACCTTGCCCGGGTGCTGGAGCAGCTGCATCACGGACATGGCCGTCATGCTCTTGCCGCAGCCGGACTCGCCGACCAGGCCCACCGCCTCGCCCTTGCGGACGGTGATATCGACGCCGTCAACAGCAGGGACGACGCCTTTGCTCGTGAAGAACTGTGTCTTCAGGCCTCTGATTTTCAATACTTCGTCGTTCATAGATCCCCCTCCCTACTGTTCCTGAAGCTTCGGATCCAGCTTGTCGCGGACCGCGTCACCGAAGAAGTTGAACGCGACGACCAGGATCAGGATCGCGAGGCCCGGCGCCAGGGTGGCGACCGGCGTGATCTGCAGGTATGCCTTCATCTGGTAGACCAGAAGTCCCCAGCTGGTCGAAGGCGGCTGCGCGCCGACGCCCAGGAAGGAAAGGCTGGACTCCGTCAGAATGTTGCCCGGGATGTGGCTCGTCAGAAGGACGATCAGCGTCGGGACGGTATTCGGGAAGATGTGGCGGAACATGATGACGGAACGCTTGACGCCGATGGACGTGGCCGCCTCCACATATTCCTTCTCCCTCAGCGACAATACCTCCGAACGGACGACTCTCGCGGTGCCGGCCCAGCTGACGAAAGACAAAGCGATGAAGATCGTCAGAAGGCCGTTTCCTATGGTGTAGGCGACGACCATCGCCAGAAGCAGCGACGGGAACGCCATGATGATGTCGGCGATACGCATGATGACGTTGTCGACCTTGCCGCCGATGAAGCCGGAGATCAGGCCCAGGACGGTGCCGATGACCATGGAGACCAGCGTCGGCAGGAGGCCGATGGCCAGGGAGACTCTTCCGCCGTAGATCATACGGGAGAGGATGTCTCTGCCGAACTTATCGCAGCCCAGCAAGTGCTGTGCCGACGGTTTTGCCAGCGACAGGGTCAGATCCTGGGCGTTCGGGTCATACGGTGCGAAGATCGGCGCTCCCAGGGTGATGACGACAAAGGCGATGATGATGATGAGCGACACCAAAGCCAGCTTGTTGTGCTTGAAGATGCTCCAGAACTGTTCCCAAAGGGTCTGGTTCGGGGCGATCTCCGCCTCAGCTTTCTCCTCTACGAAGATCGGCTCGGTGGCGTCTTCCGGGAGCCACTGCTCCAGCGGAACATCCTTCGGGACCTCGTTGGTGGTGACAGCCGCTTCCGGATCGAATTTTTTCTTTAAAAGACTCATTCTCTGTCCCCCCTTCCCTACTGTTCACGGATCTTCGGATCCAGGAACGAGTACATGATATCAGCGACCAGGTTGCCCAGGACGATGATGATCGTCGAGAAGACGACGGAGCTCTGCAGCAGCGGCATGTCGCGGTTGTTGATGGCGCTGACCATCAGCTGTCCGATACCGCCGATACCGAATACGGACTCGGTGATGACGGCGCCGGAGAGCAGGCTGGCGAGCTGCATGGCCATCATGGTGACCACCGGGATCATCGCGTTCTTGAGGCCGTGCCGGACGACGACCTTACGCTCCACGAGGCCCTTGGACCGGGCGGTACGGATGTAGTCGTTCCTCATGACGCCCAGCAGGCTGGAACGGGTCAGACGGGCGATGGTACCCGAGGAAGCCCATCCCAGAACGATGGCCGGCATGATCATGTGTCTCCATGTGGAATAGCCGGAGATCGGCAGCAGCTGGAGCTTGAAGCCCAGGATGTACTGCAGCAGCATGGCCGCCCAGAACACCGGCAGGGAGATGCCGACGAGGGCGAATCCCATGAGCAGTCTGTCCAGCAGGGAGTCCTTTTTGATTGCGGATACGATGCCCGCCGGGATACCTATGATCCAGGCGACGAGCGCTGACGTGATCGCGAGTTTGACCGTCTGCGGGAATGCCGTACTGATCAGGTCGGTGATCTCGCGGTTCAGTTTATATGAGGTGCCCAGATCCCCCCGCAAGGCATTGAGCACATATCTTGCGAATCTGACGAGCACCGGGTCGTTGAGGCCCATCTGCTCGGTAGCCCTGGCGATGACCGCATCGCTGGCCTTTTCTCCCATCATGACTCTGATCGGATTCCCCGGGAGAACCTGCAGAAGCAGGAAGATGATCAGGATGATGATCAAGATCATCGGGATGGTGATCAGAATTCGTTTTACGATGTATTTTAACACTGTTGAATCCTTCCTTTCCTTACGCTTTTAACTGGAGAGAGGGCCGCCAAGAATGGCGGCCCTCCTGCTCCAATCTTTTAGTTCGCGTTATCTGTTGTACACATTACGGAAGTACTAGGAAAGCTTCAGGCTGGTGCCATAGTAGCAGCAGTCACCGTAGCCGGCCCACATCGGAGTGAAGTTCTGGACTCTGTCCTGCACCACTCTGATCTTCTGCTTGTGCCAAAGCGGGATCATCGCTGCATCCTTACGGACAACCTGCCAGTTGAGGTCGGTGTACTCTTTGACTCTGGCTTCCGGATCGGTCATGTATCTGGCAGCTACGATTCTGTCAATGACCTCTTTGTTGTAGTAATTCCAGGATCTGGAGACGTTGGCGGACGGGTTCCACATGACGTACAGGAAGTTGTCCGGATCGTTGAAGTCAGCGGTCCAGGTGGTTCTGTACATCGGCAGAGCGCCCGTAGCTCTGACGTCATACCAGGTAGCGGAGTCGACCTGGTCGATGGTGACCTTGATGCCGATGGCCTCGAACTGAGCGGCGATGACTTCGTTGATCGCCAGGTCGTCCGGGCTGTTGGTGGTCTGGGAGATGGTCATTTCGAAACCATCCGGATAGCCGGCTTCCGCGAGGAGCTTCTTGGCGCCTTCCGGATCGTAAGGGATCGGCTCGATGTCTGGGTCATAGCCCGGCAGACCTTCTGGGAAGAAGCTGTAAGCCGGGGTAGCAGCACCGTAGTACAGGGTGTCGATCAGGGTCTGTCTGTCGAGCGCCATCTGGAGCGCCTTACGGACTCTGACGTCCTGGAACGGCTCGATGGACTCGTTGATGGACAGATAGGAAGTGCCGAGAACGGTCTTGACGACGAGGTTGTCAGCCCACTGCGGATCGTCTCTGTAGGTCGGGATCTGGTCGAGCATGTGGTCCATATCGATGATGTCGATCTGGCCCGAGTCGAACAGCATCTTCTCGGTGGAAGCATCCGGGACGATCTTGATCAGGATGCCGTCCAGCTCGGAAGCGCCTCTCCAGTAATCCTTGTTGGTCTCGAGGTAAACGTGGTCGTTCAGCACCCACTCCTTGAGGACGAACGGGCCGCAGCCGGTGAAGTAAGCCGGATCGGAACCGAACTTGGAGGTGGCAGCGCCGCCGCCGGCCTCGTCAGCCTTCTCGCCGGCTTCTCTGTTGACGATCGACCAGCCAGGGACGCTCAGGGAAGCGAGGAACGGAGCATACGGCTGATCCAGGGTCATGACGACGGTGTAGTCGTCCGGGCACTCGATGCCGACGCCCTCTACGGACTCAGCTTTGCCGTCCAGAACGTCCTGGGCACCCTTGATCATGTCCATCCAGTCAGCGTTCTTGCCGCTTCTTTCCGGATCGAGCATACGGTCTACGGTGTAGAGCACGTCGTCGGAAGTGAAGCCCTCTCCATTGTGGAAGGTGACGCCCTGACGGAGGTGGAAGGTGTACTGGAGACCATCCTCGGAGATATCCCAGGTCTCAGCAAGGCCAGGAGCGGTGACGTTCTCACCGGCTTCGTTGGTCTCGGTGATGACCAGGGTGTCCATGCAGTTCATCATCAGGATGTAGTCTGCGGTGGTCGCCGCCGGGTCTGCGGATTCCGGCTCGGCCGTGTAGGTGATACGGAGCACGTTCTCACCGAATCCGTCATCATAGGTGACAGCACCGGTGGAGTCGCCGGAAGGTTCTTCCGCTGGCGTAGACTCGCCGCCACCGCTGCTGCTGTCGCCTCCGCCGCAGCCTGCCAGCAGGCTCATGGCGAGGATAGCGATCAACATGGTAATCAATAACTTTTTCTTCATTTCTTACCTCCTAACGAATGCCAACTATTGGCATCTCTCTCTACCTTACGCATCGCAGAACGCAAGGCTCAAGATTATTATAGCAAAGTACGTGCCACTATGCAACCTTTGTCTGAAAATTGCACTTGTTTGTGGAAGTCATGTGTTTTCAACCCTTTCATGCTTCTATAATCTAAACCCTCCCCTGCAGATCTATGAAGAAATTGTGAATAATACCGATAAAAATCTTGTTTTGTCCTGTTTCGCCGTCATTTCAGCCGGATAGGCATTCACTCTTTTCTCATTTGACAGTGCCTCCCCCGCAGTGTATAGTTGACATATCTATACCAGGAGGTGGTTTACATGAGTGATCTTAAAGAGTTGGAACGCGCCCTGCAGACGCTGTTCGACAAGAAGGACATTCCGGGACTGACGGTCTGCATCCGCGGCCCGGAGGGCATTGTATATGAGCATGGCTTTGGTCACGCGGACTTCGCGAAGACCCGGCCTGTGGACAAGGACACCATCATGGGGATCGCTTCGATGAGCAAGTCCATGACCGCCCTCTCCTGCGCCATCCTGCAGGCGGAAGGCAAGCTGGACTTCTCCGATCCGGTCACCAAATATTTCCCGGATTTCAGGATCCCGGGCACGCCGAGAGACGCAGTCACCCTGCGCCACCTGGCGATGCACACCGCCGGCGTCCCGCCGATCGCTCCGCTGGAGTGGTCCATCGTCATGAACACGCCGGGCAGAGATTCCGCCTACGCGCGGGAGCTCATCGCCAGTGCGCCGAACAAGATGGACAAGATTGAAGATATCATCGATTTCATCGCGAACAGCGGCGCCTATGAACCGATCGGCGCGCCGGGCGAGTACATGAGCTATTCCAATGACGCCTACGCCCTCCTCTCCTACGTGGTGGACCAGGCTGCGGGGATCCCGCTGGAGCAGTTCCTGCAGGAGCGGATCTTCGGGCCTCTCGGCATGACGAGGACAGTCCTGGATCTGGACGGCGCCGAGGCCGAAGCCCTCGCCGCGGAGGACGGCAACATCACAGAGCTCTTCGACCTGGACGAGAACGGCAAGCTCTATTCGGATAAGGTCTGGTCCATCCTGCCGCCGTTCCGGGGCTGCGCCTGCGTCAAGTCCACGGCGGACGACATGGCGAAGTACTATCTGATGATCGCCCAGAAGGGCATGTACGAAGGCAAGCAGATCATCCCTGCGGAGGCAGTGGAGATCCTGGTAGGCCGGGAGTTCCCGGAGACCCAGCGCTCCTTCTACTGCTTCGGCCTGAACAAGCGCCTCAAGGCGGGCCGTGTCATCTGCGAACACGCAGGCGGCCTCCACGGCGTCTCCACCTACGGCGGCCTGATCAAAGAGGAACCGGGCCTGGCGGGCTACGGCTTCTCCGCCCTCACCAACCACGGTGACGCTTCCGCCCAGGACTTCATCTGGATCCTCTACAACTACGTGCTGGGGCTCCCGCTCGACACCGGACACGGCTGGGCCATCCCGATCGGCCGCCCGTTCTCCGATCCTGAGATGCTGGTGGGCACCTACATCAGCCGCGAGGCGAATCCGGCCTACAACATCGTCACCGTCGACGAGAAGGGCGAGCTCCACGCGGTCTACAACGAACAGCCGCTGGACCTCCACTACTGCGGCGGTACCCTCTTCTCCTGCCGCACCGCGGAGGACCCGGATACCCAGCAGACCACGATGGAATTCTTCGTCCGGAATGGCAAAGCCTGGGGCGTCCGCTGCTACACCAGGATGTACCAGAGAGTGGAATAACAAAACTTCACAGGACAGAAAAGCAGGCCACCGCGGCCTGCTTTTTCGTTGCCCTTCTCCCCTGCCCCTTCAGCAGAAAACAAAAAGCCGCCCACTCAGGGCGGCCCGTAAAATCGAAACTAGTTCAGCACCTCGTACTCGGAGAAGTCGACGCCGATCATCTCCTCCTGCTCGGCGGAGAGGCTGACGACGAAGTCCATGCCGTAGTTCTTGGAGATGTTCTTCAGTCTCTCCAGGAACTCCGGAAGATCGCCCAGCGTGAAATCCGCATGCTTCAGGATGCTGTCGATATAGATCGTCTCGATGTCGTGATCGGAACTGATGATGCCGTACAGGAATCCGATGTACTCATCGCTGTTGGTGATGTGCTCGAAGTCCTCCATGCTGACGACTCTGATCTTATACTTGAGATCGTACATCAAACGGGAATTCTTCACGATGAAGATGATGCTGCCATGCCCCTTCTCGACCTGGTCGTTGGCGTACTCGATCATGAGCTTGGTCTTGCCCGTTCCCTTGTGTCCGATCAATAACTTAACCATATTAGGGTCCTCCATTCATTTCCATGATGACTTTGTAAAGTCATTATACACTAAGCACCCGCCCGGTTCAACGGTTATTTTCTGCTTCGGGCGCCTTCACAATCCTTCTCAGGCCTTCTTCCGGGCCGCGTTCAGGCGGAGCTGTCCGCAGGCCGCGTCGATGTCCGCGCCCAGCTCTCTGCGCACCGTCGCAGGGATCCCCCGCTTCTCCAGCAGCTGCCGGAATTCCTCGGCCCTGGCCCGGGGCACGGTGTCGAGCCCCGTCTCGCTGACTTTGTTCAGCGGGATCAGGTTGACGTGGCACAGGAGCCCCCTGAGCAGCGCCGCCAGCTCCGCCGCATGGGCGTCGGAATCGTTCACGCCGGAGACCAGGGTGTACTCGAAGGTGACGCGCCGGCCCGTCTTTTCCGCATAGGCCCGGCAGGTCTCGACGAGCTCCCGGATCCCCCACTTCCGGTTCACCGGCATCATGGAGCTTCTGATCTCGTCGTTCGGCGCGTGGAGGGAGATCGCCAGGTTCACCTGGCCGAAATCCTCGGCGAACCTCGGGATCATCGGCACCAGGCCGCAGGTCGAGACGGTGATGTTGCGCATGCCGATGTTAAGGCCCTTCGGGTCGTTCACGATCCGCAGGAACCGGGAGACGTTCTCGTAGTTGTCGAAGGGCTCCCCGCTCCCCATGATCACGATGTGGCCGATCCGCTCTCCGGTGTCCGCCTCCGCCTCCAGGATCTGGGAAACGATCTCCCCCGCCGTCAGATCCCTGGCCAGGCCGTTTCGGGTGGAGGCGCAGAAGGCGCAGCCCATCCGGCATCCCGCCTGGGAGGAAACGCAGATCGAATTCCCGAACTTGTACTTCATGAACACGCTCTCGATGGTGTTGCCATCCGCCAGTTCGAACAGGTACTTGCGGGTGCCGTCCGTCCGGGACTTCTGGACCACCAGGGTCTTCAGCGTGCCGATCGCCGCGTTTTCCGCCAGCTTTTCACGCAAAACTTCCGGGAGCACGGTGATGTCCCGGAAGTCGGTCTTGCCTTTATAGATCCATTCAAAGACCTGCGCGCCGCGGAAGGCGGGCGCGCCCAGACTCTTGAGATATTCCTTCAGTTCCGGCTGCGTCATATCGCGCAGGTCTCTTTTTTCACTCAAAACGATACTCTTTCTGAGAGCCTTACACTCTCGCGACGGCGATGCCGCTCTTGTGGCCGTTCAGGTCGAACTTCTCCTCCGCCTCGGCGAAGACGATCTCGTTCGCCAGGGTCTCGTCCTTGACGTAGGCCTCGTGGACGCCGATGGCGGCCCGGACCTCCTCGTCCGCCTCCAGGGTGATCACGATGCGGTCCATCATGTCGAAGTCCATCTGCTTGCGGAGCTGCTGGACCTTGGAGATCAGCTCTCTCGCCAGGCCCTCCTCCACCAGTTCCCTGGTCAGGGTGGTTTCCAGGATGGTGAAGACGTTGTTCTCCATCGCCACAGCGAAGCCTTCCTTGGCGTTGATGCGGACGTCGACGAAGTCCTTCTCGATCTCCACGGTCTCGCCGTTCAGCTCGAGCGGCGCCTTGCCCTCAGACTCCAGCTTGGCGACGAAGGCGGAGGCGTCCACCTTGGCCAGCGCGGCGCCGAAGGCTTTGATGTTCTTGCCGAGGGCCGGTCCCGCCACGCGGAAGTTCGGCTTCAGGACGAAGTTCATATAGGTGGAGAGGTCGTCGGCGAAGACCACTTCCTTGACGTTGAGCTCTTCTTTGATCAGGTCGGTCAGATCCTCGATCAGCGGCTTGTAGCTGCCGTCCACCAGGATCTCGGACAGCGGCTGGCGGACCTTGATGCGCTCCTGCTCTCTGGTGCCTCTGCCCAGGGTGACCAGGGTGCGGACGAGGTCCATCCTCTTCTCCACGGCCTCGTCGATCAAAGCCGCGTCGCTCTCCGGGAAGTAAACGGTGTGGACGGTGTCCCCGCCGGTCAGGTTCTGATAGATCTCCTCGGAGATGAACGGCGCGAACGGCGCCATCAGCTTGGCGACGCCCACCAGGACCTCGTAGGTCGTGGCGTAGACGGCCTTCTTGTCCTCGGTCAGCTCGCTGCCGTAGAATCTTCTTCTGGCTCTTCTGATGTACCAGTTGGACAGGTCCTCGTTCACGAAATCGGTGAGGACGCGGACCGTCTTCATGTGGTCGTAGCTGTCCATGTACTCCCGGACATCCGCCACCAGGCGGTTGTACTTGGAGAGGATCCAGCGGTCGAGCTCCGGACGGTCGGCCGGGGCCACGTCGCAGGCGGCGATGTCCACGTTATCCTGGTTGCCGTACAGCACGAAGAAGTTGTAGACGTTCCTCAGGGTGCCGAAGAACTTGCCCGCCACGTCCTTGAGGCCGTCCTCGTCGAAACGGGTCGGTGTCCAGGCCGGGGAGACGTACAGCAGGTACCATCTCGTGGCGTCCGCGCCGTACTTGTCGAACAGGGCGAACGGGTCCACGGTGTTGCCCTTGGACTTGGACATCTTCTTGCCGTCCTTGTCCAGGATCAGGTCGTTCACCAGGACGTTGCGGTACGGGGCCTTCCCCATGATGAAGGTGGAGATTGCCATCAGGGAATAGAACCAGCCTCTGGTCTGGTCGATGCCTTCGCAGATGAAGTCCGCCGGGAACAGCTTGCCCTCGAAGTTCTCCTTGTTCTCGAACGGATAGTGCCACTGGGCGAACGGCATGGAACCGGAGTCGAACCAGCAGTCCATGACCTCCGGGACCCTGTGCATGGTCTTGCCGCACTTCGGGCACTTCAGGTGGACGTCGTCCACG
Source organism: uncultured Eubacteriales bacterium (assembly GCA_902803185.1). Classification (GTDB taxonomy): domain Bacteria; phylum Bacillota; class Clostridia; order Peptostreptococcales; family Anaerovoracaceae; genus Eubacterium_B. The sequence continues at coordinate 1,827 of CADCOV010000271.1, read as the reverse complement.
TACGGACGGTGCAGCTCGATGTCGAGGCCGATCGGCTCGATGGCCTTTTCCACCAGCTCAGCCCTGCTGCCGATGCACTCCAGCTCGCCGCACTCGCAGCGCCAGATCGGGATCGGGGTGCCCCAGTATCTGGACCGGGAGATCGCCCAGTCCTTGACCTCGGCGAGCCAGTTGCCGAAGCGCTTCTCACCGACGAAGGCCGGGTACCAGTTCACGGTGTCGTTGTTCGCCACCAGCTGGTCCTTCAGGTCGCTCATCTTGATATACCAGCTCTGGCGGGCGTAGTACACCAGCGGGGTGCCGCAGCGCCAGCAGTGCGGGTAGTTGTGCTCGATCCTCTGCTTCGCGAAGACCTTGTCGTCCAGATACTTGATGATCTCCACGTCCAGGCCGTCTTCCATGATGAAGCGGCCGGCCCACGGGGTCTCGGTGTACTTGCCCTCGCTGTCCACAGGCTGGAGCATCGGCAGGCCGTACTTGACGCCGCAGTTGTAGTCGTCTTCACCGAAGGCCGGAGCGGTGTGGACGATGCCGGTACCGTCTTCCGTGGAGACGTAGTCCATGCAGGTCACGTAGAAGGCCTTCTTGCCCTCCGGGACCTTGCAGAACGGCATCAGCTGTTCGTACTCCATGTACTCCAGGTCGCTGCCCTTCATCTCCTCGACCACCTCATAGGTGCCGGCACCAAGGACCTTGTCCGCCAGGTGCTTGGAGACGTAGAAGAAGTTGCCCTCCTCCGGGCCCGCGATCATCTTCGCCTTGATGTAGTCGATGTCAGCGCCGACGGTCAAAGCCACGTTCGCCGCCAGGGTCCACGCGGTGGTGGTCCAGGCGAGGAAGTACTCGTTGTCGGTGCCCTTCTTCTTGAATTTCATGGTCAGGGTGATGACCTTGACCTCTTTGTAGCCCTGGGCCACCTCGTGGGAAGCCAGGCCGGTCCCGCAGCGCGGGCAGTACGGCAGGATCTTGTGGCCCTCGTAGATCAGGCCCTTCTTGAAGAACTCCTTCAGGATCCACCATCCGGTCTCGATGTAGTTGTTGTCCAGGGTGATGTACGGATGATCCAGGTCGACCAGGTAGGCCATCCGCTCGGACATCTCTCTCCACTTGTCGGTATAGGTGAAGACGGACTCCCGGCACTTCTGGTTGAACTCCTTGATGCCGTAGGCCTCGATGTCCTGCTTGCCGTCAAAGCCAAGCTGCTTCTCGACCTCGATCTCCACCGGCAGGCCGTGGGTATCCCAGCCGGCCTTGCGGTTGACCTGGTAGCCCTTCATCGTCCAGTAGCGGTTGACGGAGTCCTTCAGGGTCCTGGCCATCACGTGGTGGATGCCCGGCTTGCCGTTCGCCGTCGGCGGGCCTTCGAAGAAGACGTACTCCGGCTGCCCTTCCCTGGCGGTGACGCACTTGTTCAGCAGGTCCTCTTTCTTCCACTTCTCGACCTGGGCCAGCTGCACCTCGGCGACCGGCGCGTCATTCAGTTTCTTGAACATACTCAAATCCTTTCTCCAAAAACAAATCCCTAACCGGGATCACTCGATTAGGGACGATTCTTTACAAAACCGCGGTACCACCCTAGTTGCATACCTCTGACAAGGTGCCTCTCATTAAAGTGTCGGGCTCGGGAGGTGATATTCGCCCAGGTCTCACCACCGTTCTCTCAGCGAACGAACGGCTCTCTGTAAGGGTCTTACCCCTGGGGTACTGGGTCTCCGTCAAGGCCCGGTTATGATCCCGCAACTGCAGGATTTTTCATACTCTGATAGCATACCACCTCCCCCGCTTGAATTCAAGCGGAAAATGCAGTATATTTGAGAAGAAAGGAGG
>CADCOV010000270.1 GCA_902803185.1 uncultured Eubacteriales bacterium | reverse complement strand
CGGATCCTGTCGTAGGTGCTCTCCACCCCGAAGTACTCCTCCAGACTGATCCAGTCGCCGCCGTTGTAAAGCTGTTCCGCCAGCTCCCGGCCCACCAGGCGCAGGTGCCACGGCTCGTACTGATAGCCTGTGATGGCGTCCTTCCCCTTCGGGAAGCGGATGCACAGGCCGTACTTCCAGCAGTTGTCGTTCACCCACTGCCCTTCCGGCGTGAAGGCGAACTCGTCAGAGATGCTGTTCAGGTCAAAGCAGAGCCCGGTCTGGTGCTCCGAGTGGCCCGGCCGCGCGGAATAGGTGTCCGCCAGGGCCTGTCCGTCCTCCGCCACGTACTCCCAGTAGATCTTGTGCTGGTAATCGTAAGGGCGGAAGCCGCTGTTGTTCTCCAGGGTGAGTCCCAGCTTCGCCGCGTCGTCCCTGAGGGCCTCGAAGGCCGCCTGGGTCTCCGGCGTCAGGCCGTCCCCGAAGGACGGTTCCAGCGGGTAGCTCTTGTTCACGATCAAAACGTCACCGACGTAGAAGGCGCCGCCCCGGCGCTCCGGTTCTCTTCTCTCCGCCATCACTCAAGCCTCCTTCGGCATGAACCAGTAGGAATTGGTTTTGTACAGGTAGGTCAGCGAGCCCTTCGGCATCTGGGTCGCCGCGTTGAAGACGTTCATGTAGTCGCCGAAGCCCGCCGGGATGGCCAGCGCGCCCAGAGCGCCCAGCACCACCAGGTTCGGCCAGATCATGTACAGGATGTACGGGATGAAGCCGAACACCAGGTTCGGGAGCATGGACATGAAGATGAAACGGCCCTTGGTCATCGCCTCCGGCCCCACCACGAACAGCAGGCCCTGCTTCAGGTTGGTGTAGACGTAGACCTCCTCCTTGAAGCAGATGGCGTGGAGGTATTCGTGGGGCAGCATCGTCACGACGACAAGCAGGAAGCCCACCGGAATGCCGAAGTTGCCGAACATCCCGATCCCGCCCCGCAGGTAGAAGAGACCTAAGGTGAAGACGGCGACGATGAGCGCGCCGATGTTGGCGATGATCGCCAGCTTCTTCATGGTCTCCGGCTCCTTGAACTTCACGGAGCCTTCCCGATAGGTCTGCGTCGGCAGATCGTCCGGATTGCCGCTGTACTTCCCCATGTATTTGATCTTTGCCATCACGATGCCCTTTTCTGTCCTTACAGCTTTGCCTTCAATTCCTCGTTGATGAAGTGGTCGATCTCACCGTCCATGACGGCGCCCACGTTGCCCACCTCCGCGCCGGTGCGGTGGTCTTTGACCATCGTGTACGGCTGGAACACGTAGGAGCGGATCTGGGAGCCCCAGGTGATCTGGGAATAGTCGCCCTTCAGCTCCGCCAGGGATTCCTTCTGCTCTCTCTCCGCCAGTTCCATCAGCTTGCCAGCCAGGATCTTCATGGCCACCTCTCTGTTCTGGTGCTGGCTGCGCTCGTTCTGGCAGGTGACCACGATGTTGGTCGGCAGGTGGGTGATCCTGACCGCCGAGTCCGTGGTGTTGACGTGCTGGCCGCCGGCGCCGGTGGAGCGGTAGGTGTCGATCCTGAGGTCCTGCGGGTTGATCTCGATCTCGATGTCATCGTCCATCTCCGGCATGACCTCCACCGAAGAGAAGGAGGTCTGGCGCTTGCCCGCCGAGTTGAACGGGGAGATGCGCACCAGGCGGTGGACGCCGTTCTCCCGGCGCAGATAGCCGTAGGCGTTCTCGCCCTCGGTCAGCATCGTGACGCTCTTGATGCCCGCCTCGGTGTCGTCCTGCAGGTCGGCGATCTCCACCTTGTAGCCCTTCTTGTCCGCCCAGCGCATGTACATGCGCATCAGCATCTGGGCCCAGTCCATGGCGTCGACGCCGCCGGTGCCCGCATGGACCGTCAGGATCGCGCTGTTGTGGTCGTATTTGCCGTCCAGCAAAGTCTTCAGCCTGAATTCCTCCGCCTTCTCCCGGAGCGCGTCAAAGGCTGCGATGATACTGTCCGCCTCATCCTCGTCCTCCAGCTCCTCCGCGATCTCGATCATGTCCGCGATGTCGGCGAACTCCTTCTCCAGGCCGTCGTATTCCGCCACCGTGTCCTCGACGGATTTCTTCTTCTTCAGCAACTGCTGGGCTTTCTCCGGGTCGCCCCAGAGGTTCGGATCCTCCGCCTGCCTGTTCAGGTCCGCCAGCTTCTCCCGGAGCGCGGCGAGGTCCAGAGACTCTCCCGCCTCCTTCAGCTTGGCCTGCTCTTCAGGCAGGGCCTGTTTGATCGGGTCCAGTTTCAGCATTATTCTTCCTCCGTAAACGGGTCCTCCTTGATGAGGCCCAGATCCTGCTTCATGTGGCAGTTCTTGTACTTCTTGCCGCTTCCGCACCAGCATTCCTCGTTGCGGCCGATCTTCGGCCTTTCCCTTCTGACCGTGACCGGCTTCCGGCTCTGGACCTCCTTCGGCGCCGCCGCAGGGCCGCCCGCCGTCCGGGTGACCGTCTGGCCCGCACCCTCGTCCTTGAACTCGGATTTGGAGGCCACGCCGCCGCTGACGACGACACGGCGTCTGGAACCGGTCTGGCTGGTGATGCCGTAGCAGTAGCGGACCGTATCCTCCTGGATGTTGCCGATCAGCTGCTCGAACATGTCGAAGCCTTCCTTGGCGTACTCCGCCGCCGGATCCTGCTGGCCGATGGCTCTGAGGCCGATGCCGCTCTTCAGCTGGTCCATGGCGTCGATGTGGTCCATCCACAGGTTATCCACGACCCGGAGCAAAACCATGCGCTCCAGTTCCCGCATGCGGCCCTCGCCCTCTTCCTTCTCTTTGATCTCGTAGAGGCGCTCCAGGCGGTCCTTGATGTCCTGCTTGAGGCTGTCGGCGGTCAGATCGCGGAGTTCTTCGTCCGTGTAGTTGGTCTTGCCGGTGAAATACGGCACGATCCGGCGGACGTCGCTGTTCAGGTCGGCCAGGTCCCACTCCTCCGGGAACTTGCTCTCGGCGGTGGTGCGGTCCACCATGGCGTCCACCAGGGTGTCCTTCATGTTCATGATGTACTCGCGGAGGTCCTCCCCGAACAGCACCTTGCGGCGCTCGCCGTAGATGATCTCACGCTGCTTGTTCATGACGTTGTCGTACTGGAGGACGTACTTACGGATGCCGAAGTTGCGGCCCTCCACCTTCTTCTGGGCGTTCTCGATGGACTTGGAGAGCATGCCCGCCTCGATCGCTTCGCCCTCTCTCAGGCCCAGCTTGCTCACCATGCTCTGGACCCTGTCGCCGCCGAAGAGGCGCATGAGCTCGTCCTCCAGGGAGATGAAGAACTGGGTGGTACCCGGGTCTCCCTGACGGCCGGACCGGCCTCTCAGCTGGTTGTCGATACGCCGGGATTCGTGGCGCTCGCTGCCCAGGATGAACAGGCCGCCCAGCTTCACGACCTCGTCGTGCTCGACGCTGCGCTCCGCCTGGTACTTCTTCAGCAGCTCCCGGAAGCTGGCTCTGGCGTCCAGCAGCTCCTCGTCGTCGCTGGTGACGAAGCTGGTGGCGAAGGAGATCTGCTCGTCGGTGAAGCCCAGACGCTTCATCTCCCTCCTGGCCTCGAACTCCGGGTTGCCGCCCAGGATGATATCCGTACCACGGCCCGCCATGTTGGTGGCGATGGTGACGGTGCCCTTGCGGCCCGCCTGGGCGACGATCTCCGCTTCCTTCTCGTGCTGTTTCGCGTTCAGCACGCTGTGCTTGATGCCCCTGCGGTCCAGCATCTGGCTCAGGAGCTCGGATTTCTCGATGGAGATGGTGCCCACCAGGACCGGCTGACCGGTCTCGTGGATGGCCGCCACCTTGTCCGCCAGGGCTTTGAACTTGCCGCTCTCCGTGGAGTAGACGGAGTCAGGCAGGTCGACTCTG
>CADCOV010000269.1 GCA_902803185.1 uncultured Eubacteriales bacterium | reverse complement strand
CTGGCCGCCACCGGCGACGACGTGGAAAGCCGCCTGGGCCAGCAGATGTCCTACTCCGCCTTCGGGCGGCCGGGCACCCCGGAGGAAGTGGCCTTCCTGTTCGATACCATCATCGACGAGCGGAACAGCTACCTCAGCGGCACGGACATCTACTTCGACAATGGCTGCGACGCCAACGGCTACCTCGGCCAGTTCGATCCGTACGATCCGTCGGTGAACCCTTACGATCCGCGAAACTAGCGAACAAAACCACCAAGCTCCGAAGGGGCACCGCCCCGGAGCTTTTTCTTGCATTCGGCGGGCGGCTGGGGGATAATATAGACAGTTCTTGACAGAAAGGGGAACAACTATGAGCGGGGAGATCCTTTGCAACGACAAGCTTCGTTTCGCATACCCGGAGGGGTTTTACGAGATGACGGAGGAGGAGCTCAGCAGCCTGAACGTGCTGGAAGAGGGACCGGGATCCGTGATCACCGATCCTCAGCGGCACATCATCGCTTCTTTCGGCTGGAAGCCGATGGGCGGGATCTCCTTCCTGATCGTGAACACCAAGGACGTCTTCAACGGCATGCGTAAGCAGATCCTCGAGCCGATGACAGCCTACGGCGTCAGGGACGGCGGTGCCATCACCCGCCAGCTGGACGGAGAGGCCGCCGAGGGATTCTGCTACGAGTACACGGCCGGAGAGACCCCGATGTACGCGGAGTCCTACGTGATCAAGCACAAGAAAGTCCTGTACTACCTCCACTTCTACGCCAGGGCGGCGCTGAAGGAGGAGAGTCTGGCCTGCTGGAACGAGATCCTGGCCAGCGCGAAATGGCTGTAGAATAAGCCAAACGAAAAGACCTGCCTCAGGCAGGTCTTTTTTCTTGGTTCCTTTTGTTCTGCCGCGGCCTACAGCAGCCCCACCAGCACGTAGATCCAGTGGGCGGCGAAGCCCGCCGCAATGCCGCCGATGGTGTGGGCGGCGATGGCTTTGCCGGTCAACTCCTTGCAGTGGAGACTGTCCATCATGGAGGTGTGGGTGCTGAGGTAGCCGCTCCAGCACATGCACATGGCGGTGAAGACCGCGACGTCGCCGCCGGTGACGAGGCCTCTCTGGGCCATCCCGGAAGCCATACCGATCGCCGCGCCCGCCGCGCCGAGGGCAGTCACAGGCACACCCACCGCCTGGGCGCTGCTGAAACCGAACAGCGGCTTCAGGATGAAGTCCAGTTTCTCGGCGATGGCCGGGATGAGCCCGACACCTTCGTAGGCCGCGCCGGTGTACACGCCGGTGTCGGACGGACCGTTCATCAGGATCATGACCAGCGTGCAGATGATGAGGACCCCCGGGATGATGCCCGCGCCAAGTGACAGGCCGCTTGCGCCGCCGTCCAGCAAAGCGCCCAGCACCCGGTTCCCCAGGTCTCCCCTGCGTACCGGCCGCGTGCCCGGTTCCAGCACGCCGACCTCGCTGTCCCCCGCGGACGGGAAGACGTCCGCCGCCTCCGCCTCGCTCCCGTAGACCTTCCTGGTAAAGTGCAGCATGATGCGGGTGCTGACCACGGCGCCGATGGTGGCGCCGGCCAGGCCGACGATGACAGCGGTCACGTAGGATTCCCCGGTGATGGCGGCCAGCGACAGCATGTAGGTGCAGACGATCAGGCCCATGCCGAAGGAGGTGCCCAGGTTGGTGAGGGCTGGAAACTGATAGGCCTTGAAGTAGTGTTTGAAGTGGGGGTTGCCTGTCAGGGCAAGGATCGCCGGATTGTCAGAGAGGAAGGTGCTGACGACGCCCAGAGACGCCGCGCCGGGCAGCCCGAAAATCGGCCGCATCAAAGGCCGGAGCACCCGGTCCATCAGCGCGACGAACCCGAATTCCGCCAGCAGCTCCGAAACGGCCCCCATGATGACGCAGATCGCCACGATGTAGAACACTGTGTTGATCAGCAGGTCGAAGGCGGTGTCCATGATCGTGTTGATCATGTTCGCCATGCCCATGACATGGGCCAGATACGCGAAAAAAGCGAGGAAGACGAGGGGGAAGATCCCCGTTTCCGCGCTGAATGTCTTCTTGCTCGT
>CADCOV010000268.1 GCA_902803185.1 uncultured Eubacteriales bacterium | reverse complement strand
TCTGTTTTGTCATGTCATTATTCAAATCTCAAGGTTCATTGCGATTTTCCTTCAAAAAACACTTGACTTCACATAGTTAGTCTTTCAAAGTCACTGATTTTCATTATAGTATACCATAATACGACAGGGATTACAATCAGTGCGGCAACCAAAAAGAAGCGCCTGAGGGGCGCTTCATCCGGCAGGTGATGATCTTTTCGACGTTCGGGTTGAAGCCGCGGGCCTTGGCATCCTATACGTAAGTGTTCTTCTCCTTTCGATATGGAACGAAGCGCGCTATTTCGCGTACTTTTCGAACCAGCCGATGATCTCGTTCAGGCGGCGCATGCGGTGCAGAGGCTTGCCGTTGCGGGACAGCTCGTGGTTCTCACCGTGGAAGATGACCAGGCGGGTGTCCACCCCCTGCAGGCGCAGGGCCTGCATGATCTGCATGCCCTCCGGCAGCGGGCACCGGTAGTCCTCATCGCTGTGGATGAAGAGGGTCGGGGTCTTGGCCCCTTTGATGTACCGGAGCGGGGAGGACCGCCACTGCGGCTCGAAGTCGAACGGATCCCCGGCGCCGCACTGGTCAAAGCCGAAGTAGTAGCCGATGTCGGAGATGAAGTTCATCGAGATCCAGTTGGAGATGCTCCGCTGGCTGGCCGCGGCGCAGAACCGGTGGGTGTGGCCGATGATCCAGTTGGTCATGAACCCGCCGTAGCTGCCGCCGGTGACGCAGAGGCGCTTCTCGTCGATGCAAGGGTAGGCGGCCAGGACCTCGTCGGTGAAGTCCATCAGGTTCCTGTAGTCGGTGGTGCCGTATTTGCCGCTGAGATTGGCGAAGGCGTCGCCCCGGCTGTCGCTGCCGAAGATGTTGGTGAAGAAGACCAGGAAGCCCCGGCCGGCCCAGAACTGCATCTCGTGCATGAAGACCGCACCGTAGGAGGTTCGAGGGCCTCCGTGGATGTCCAGGATCGCCGGATATTTCTTCTTCGGATCAAAGCCCGGCGGCAGCAGGACCCAGCCCTTGAGGTCATAGCCCTCGCTGGTGTAGCAGAGCGGCTGCGGCTCGGCGATGTAGCGGCCCTCCAGGGCCTTGCCGTTCAGATCCGTCACCTTGCGGATGCCGGAGCCGTCCGCCTCTGTCTCGTAGATCTCGCTGATCTCGTTCCAGTCCTGGCAGCAGAGGGCGATCTTCCCGTTCGAGGCAGCCATGAATTCCACGGCGCCCGGATGCTCCAGAAGGATCTCAGGCTGCCAGCGCTCATCGAAGCAGAGGAGCCGGCATTGATCCGTATCGGTGGCGATGGTGAGATAGCGCTGGCTGCCGGCTTCCCCGGCGACGGCGGCGTCTTTGCCCGCCCCGAAGGTGTCCGAGAGGATCGCGTTGTGCAGGGTGATCTCCGGCGCGCAGCAGGAGGTGAGGACGCCGCCCTCCAGGAGGCAGATCGCAGGGGTCTGCTTGATGCCGTACTCCTGATAGTCGGCGGCGAAGACGTAGAGCCTGCCGTTCATGCGGAAGAGGCCCGTGATCCCTCTGTCGGATCTGCCGTAGAGGGTCTCCTTCTTTCCGGTCGCGGAATGCCAGACGTAGACCTGGTCCCGGCGCTTGTCGAGCCCCGCGATCCGGCGGCCGCAGTAGTAGACGTCACCGTCATCCGCGCAGACGGAAATGGTCTGGAACTGCGGCGGCGTCAGGCGGCGGATGGCCGGCGCACCGTTCTCCACGGAGACGGAGAAGAGGGCGTTCCTCTGCCCGTTGGTGTAGCCCACGCCGTTGGACCAGTACGGGATCTCGTCGACGACGGTGTAGTCCTTCTCCTTGGCGATGGCCACCGCCTTTTCCCGGCGGGCCTCCGCCGGCGCCTTATAGAGATCCGGATCCGCCGCGTCGATCTTTCCGACGGCGGCGTACAGATCCTCCGCCACCCGGTCAAAGCTGACGAGGGTGAAGGGGAGGGTGATCCACGGCCTGGCCTCGCCGCCGGTCACGTCCAGGAGGAACAGGTGGGTCTCCGGCAGGGCGGAGCTTCCCTTCCTCCCGGTGTCCGGGACGCTGCGGCGGAGGATGAGCTCGGTATCGTTCCGCCAGCCGACCAGGGTCGTGCCGGCGGAGAAGGTGATCTGCCGGGCGGCCTCTCCGCTGCCGCTCCGGTAGAGGTA
>CADCOV010000267.1 GCA_902803185.1 uncultured Eubacteriales bacterium | reverse complement strand
TCGACGACGCTGAAGTGCATGGTCATGAAATCCGCTTCCATGCCCTCCCGGAAGACCTTGTCCAGGAATTCGTCGAAGGCCGCGTCATCCTCAGTATTGCCGTAGTTCTTCTCCGGAGCCTGGTACTCCTTCATCAGCTTGAAATAGTCCGTGCTCTGCTCGGCCGGCTTCTCTCCCTTGCCGCAGGAGGTCAGCACCAGCGAGGCCAGCATCAACAAAGCCAGAAGCACCACTGCCAGTTTTTTCTTCATGATCGGTTCCTTTCCCGCAAAGCGCGGTCTTCATTCTTCGGGCTGCCGCAGATCCGCTTCGGCGCTTCGCCGGGGACGGCGGCAGGTCGTGCCTCTATTGTACCATATCCCTGTGGGCCGCCGCCACACGATTCTTCCCCGGCCATGGCCGCAGGGATCCCGGATCCCACTAAAAACGCCCCGAGGGGCGTTTCAGTTCTCAACCCAGGGCCACGTCCAGCGCCATCATCCCCGTGGTGGAAGCCCCTATGACGCCGAACTTTTCGCAGCCCTGTTCCCGCATGAACGCGAGCGCTTTGCCGAAGCGCTCCAGCGGATAGCTGTGATGGCCGTAGTCTTTTTTGTCCGGCGACATCGCCATGACGTGGATCCCCTGACGGTTCAGCCATTTCGCGCCGGAGGAGGCCATGAAGTCCTCCGCGCTGTCGCCGAGCATGACGATCACGCCTATTTTGCTGCCTGAGGGCGCCGGATACCAGGCGCCGTTATACCCATCCGACCCTATTCTGAAGACTTGCTTTTTCATTTGCGGCCTCCCATCAAAACCCTGCGCATTGGGTTAGTCTAATCTAACTGCAATGATTATATTCCCCCTCTGCAGCAAAAATCAACACGAAAAAACCCCGAAGGCCAAAGCTTTCGGGGTTTTTTGCTGTGTTGAGATGCGTTGATTAACGCTTGGAGAACTGGGAAGCTCTTCTGGCCTTCTTCAGACCGTACTTCTTTCTTTCCTTCATTCTCGGGTCTCTGGTCAGGAAGCCGGCAGCCTTCAGGGAAGCCTTGTAAGCTTCTGCATCAGCCTGCACGAGGGCTCTGGAGATACCATGTCTCAGAGCGCCGGCCTGTCCGGTGAAACCGCCGCCCTGCACGGTGGCGATCACGTCGAACTTGCCTTCAGCGCCAGCGACGGCGAAAGGTCTTTCGATCTCTCTCTTCACCATTTCCATACCGCCGAAGAACTCATCGAGCGGCTTCTTGTTGATGGTGACCTTGCCGGTTCCAGGAATCAATCTGACTCTTGCTACGGACGATTTTCTTCTGCCTGTTCCCAGGTACTGCATCTTAGCCATTGTCTATTCCTCCCTTCCCCTAAAACTCCAGAACTTCCGGCTTCTGAGCGGCGTGAGCGTGCTCAGGACCGGCATAAACCTTCAGCTTCTTGTACATCTGTCTTCCGAGCTTGCCATCCGGGAGCATGCCCTTGACGGCATGTCTGATGATCTCTTCAGGCTTGCGGGCCTGCAGCTTCTCGAAAGTGACCTCGCGGAGACCGCCCGGATAACCGGTGTGTCTCTTGTAGATCTTCTCCTGTCTCTTCTTGCCGGTAACGGCTACCTTCTCAGCGTTGATCACGATGACGTAGTCGCCGCAATCCATGTGCGGAGTGTAGGTCGGCTTTCTCTTGCCCCTGAGGATCATAGCGACCTCGGAAGCGAGTCTGCCCAGTGTCTTGCCTTCGGCATCGACGACGTACCACTTACGCTCGATGTCAGCCGGCTTCGCGGTGTAAGACTTCATGGTGTGTTCCTTTCTACCTACTGGGATGCCTCTTACGCGCATCTGGTTCGGTCCTGCCTACTGGGATGGCCGGGAATGCAGCTCCGGCCTACTGGTTCGGCATCACTAAATATGATTTAGCTGTGCAGGGTTACCGGACGGTGACCATCCTGCCCGCACAAAAACTCCCCGTGTTCGCACACAGGCAAAAGCTATTATAACCCAAGCGCCCTGTGATTGCAAGGCTTTTGTGTCTTTCGATCCCGCCTTTTTCGGCATGATTTCAATGGGAAAAAACGACATAACAGGAATTGCCAAACAATTTCAATTACTATATAATAGAAGCAGTAAGCGAATCATCCCTTTTCAGTGCACTGACCAAAGGAGGAACTATCATGGGTAAATTCGTCATCAAACCGACCAAGAACGGGGGCTTCAAATTCGACCTGAAAGCCACCAACGGCCAGGTGGTCGCCTCTTCACAGGTCTACAAGACCATTGTCACCTGCAAGAACGGCATCGCCTCCGTCACCAAATTCGCCCCGATCGCCAATATCGAGGATCAGACCGTCGAGGGCTTCGAGAAGGAAAAACACCCGAAGTTCGAGATCTACACCGACAAGGCCGGCGAGACCCGCTTCCGCCTGAAGGCGTCCAACGGCCAGGTCATCGCCACCAGCGAAGGCTACACCACGATGAAGGCCTGCAAGAACGGCATCGCCTCTGTCCAGAAGAACGTCGTCGACGCGCCGACTGTCCAGGAGGAGTAGCCCGCTCCTTGTGACATCGGATAAACCGGATAGTCCCATCCTTTATCCCCTGGTTGCAGCAAACACAAAGACCCGCCTCCCCCGAGGCGGGTCTTTTAGCGCACATATATTACTGCCTGTCCTCCCAACGGTTCTCGATGAACTGCCGGGCGGCCTCCTCCATGGCCAGGGCCCTCCGGAAGGCGTCCTCCAGGTCCGTGCCGCAGCAGACCATGCCGTGGTTGCTCATGATGCAGCCCGGCCGGTCGCCCAGGGCTTTGATCACGTTCTCCGCCAGCCGCTTGCTGCCGGCGATGCCGTAGTCCGCCACGTAGAGCAGCTCTCCCGTCAGCTTCTGCAGCTCCGGGTCCGACACCTGCAGCGGGATCCTCGCTGCCGCGAAGACCGAGCAGTACAGGGAGTGGGCGTGGATCACCGCGCCGACGTCCTTCCTGAGCTCGTAGATCGCCCCGTGGAGTCCCTTCTCCGAGGTCGGCTTGCGGCCTCCTTCCCCGTAGGTCAGGGTCTCGATGTCCACCTTCACCATGTCCGCCGGCTTCACCAGCTGGTAATCCAGGCCGGACGGGGTGGTCAGCATGTAATTGTCATCCAGGCGCACGGAGAGGTTGCCCCAGGTGCCCTGGACCAGCTCGGCCTGCACCAGGCGCCGGCCGTATCTCACCAGGTCGATCCTGGCGTCGCTCTCACTGATCCTTTTCATCCTCGAACTTCCTTTCCGCCTTAGAGTATTTGGTCCGGTAGACCAGGCGCTCCGCCGCCGCCAGCGGCCGCAGCATCGTCTTTGCGCCGCCCAGCACCTCCGCCTTGAGGGACACCTCCGCCGCCTTCTCCAGCACGGTCATGGCCACGAAGGCCTCGTAAGGGTCTCTCCCCACGGTGACCGCGCAGGCAGGCATCTCGGAGTTGCCCTGGGCGTCTCTCCTGCGGCTCGCCCGCACCAGGACGCCGGCAGCCCTCTTCAGGGCGGCAGCCATCGGCTTCTCCTCGTACCGCGCGATCTCGGCCCGGTAGCCGATGATCTGGGCCATGTCGTCCAGGGACGCGGTGATCGGCTTGCGCCTGGCGATGCACTCCAGGCAGTACTTCGGTCTGGCCACGATCATGGCCTCAGCGCCCCGGAGCCCCATCAGGACTTCCTTCTCGGTGATCTCCCAATCCGTCAGATCCTCGATGTCCCCCTCCGTCAGCGCGGCAAGGTTCGCGCCCGCCTTCGTCGCGTAGCAGCGCTTGCCCTCCTTCCAGAGGATCCTGCAATCCTCCTCCGCCAGGTGGCCGAGGGCCTTCATGCGCCTCCCGTACCCGGCGATCCAGTCGATTCTCATCTCACTCTTCCCTTCTGAACCGCTCGCCGTTCGCCTGCTTATAGGCGGCCTCCAGCGACCGGTATACCCTCTTGTAATCCTTGAACAGCTTCTCGTAGATCTCCCTGTTCTCCGGGTTCGGCTCGTAGCTTTCCGTCGTCTCCACGAAGTCCTTGGTCGCCTCGAAGCCCGGGATCTCTCCCAGACCGATCAAAGCCACCATCGCCGCGCCGATGGCGCCGGCGTTCCGCGGGTCCTTGACGATGGAGAACCG
>CADCOV010000266.1 GCA_902803185.1 uncultured Eubacteriales bacterium | reverse complement strand
TTGCGGGAGTAGGTCTGCCCGGAGACCGGATAGCAGCCCGGGAAGCCCATCTTCTCGGCGATCTTCTGATCCAGGGCCTTGCACTTCCCATGGTCGCCGCCGAAGAGCTCCAGGAAGGAAGCCTGGGAGCCGGTGGTGCCCTTGGAACCCAGCAGGCGCAGGGTGGAGAGGACGTAGTCCAGATCCCCGAGGTCCATGACCAGGTCGTTCAGCCACAGGGTGGCCCGCTTGCCCACGGTGGTCGGCTGGGCCGCCTGGTAGTGGGTGAAGGCCAGGCAAGGCATGTCTTTATATTTGTCCGCGAAAGCCGCGAGCTTCGCGATGGTGTTGATCAGCTTGGTGCGGATGATCTTCAGGCCCTCCGCCATCAAAATCATATCGGTGTTGTCGCCGACGTAGCAGGAGGTGGCGCCCAGGTGGATGATGCCCTTGGCGTTCGGGCACTGGCAGCCGTAGGCGTAGACGTGGCTCATGACGTCGTGGCGGACTTCCTTCTCCCGGGCCTTGGCGACGTCGTAGTTGATGTCGTCCTTGTGGGCGATCAGCTCGTCGATCTGCTCCTGGGTGATGTCCAGGCCCAGTTCCTTCTCCGCCTCGGCCAAAGCGATCCAAAGCTGCCGCCAGGTGCGGAACTTCTTCTCCGGCGAGAACAGGTACTTCATCTCCTTGCTCGGATAACGCTCGGAAAGCGGGCTGGTGTAGGTGGTCTCCTGCATGTTTTTCCTCCTCTGCGGCGGCGCCCTCTGCCGCCTGCGCATACACAGTGATTATAGCATCATGCCCCAGTCGATTCAACAGATGCGGCAAGAAAAAGACCGCCGCGGGAGCAATTCTGTTATGCGTCATATCTGATGCATATCTTTGGTTGATGCATCAAAAATGACACAGATTATGCTTCAGATTTGATGCATTACCTGTGTCAGATATGATGCTTAATGTGCGTTTATGCTTCAGATCTGCAGCATAGCAGGAACGTGCCCTGGCGGAAAGCCCGCCGCCGCTCCTTTACGCCAGATCCTCGAACTCGCCCTTCACCAGGATCTCTCCGCCCCGGACCATGGTGCGGCCCATGGCGATGACGGTGTCCACGTTCCAGTCCCCGTCCAGCATGGTGAGGTCCGCGTCCATCCCCTCGGCCACCCGGCCCTTGCCCGTGAGCTTGAGGACCGAAGCCGGATTGGCGGTGATGGCTTTGACCGCGATCTCGAGAGGGATGTCCTCCTTCTCCACGCACTCCCGGACCTCCTTCAGCAGGCAGCTGGAGCGGCCGACGCCCATGCCCTGGAAGACCCCGTCCGGCGTGAAGACCGGCAGGCTCCCCTGGCCGTCGCTGCTGATGGTGAAGAGGTCGCTGCTGACGCCGGCGTCCAGCATGCGGCGGATGCCCTTGCAGACCCGGACCTCGTCGCAGATGGTCTCCCAGTAGTCGATGTCCTCGTTGCCGGTGAAGTCCACGGCGCCGCCCCACTTGGCGTACTCGATGGCCTTTTGGAACAGCATCTCGTTGCGGTTCACGTGGGTCGGCAGGAACTGGGTGGCCGGGACTTCCGTCTCGTCGATGACCCGCTGGATCAGGTCCATGCACCGCGGGCTGTCCCCCAGGTGGACGTTGATGATGCCCGCCTTGCCGGAGAGGATGCCGCCCAGCCTGGTGTCGGCGCAGAGCCTGGCGAACTCCTCGAAGGTCGGCTGGGAGGAACGGTGGTCGGAGATCGCCACCTCGCCGGTGCCGATGCACTCCTCGATCATCATGATGTCCTCGGTGATGTCGCCGGTCAGCGTGCGGACCGGGATCCGGTAGCTGCCGGTGTAGCAGTAGGCGCTCATGCCCTGGGCCCTGAGGCCCTTGGTCTTGGCCACCAGGTTCGTCATGGTCCTGGCGATGCCGTCGGTGCCCAGGCAGCCCACGACGGTGGTGATGCCGTAGCGGGTGAAGCCGGACAAAGTCCCCTCCGGCGTCCGGTAGGCAAAGCCGCCCTCGCCGCCGCCGCCCAGCACGTGGACGTGGCTGTCGATGAAGCCCGGCAGGACCCTGAGACCCGCGGCGTCGATGACCTCCGCCTCCAGGACCTCCGGCAGGTCGATGGCCTCCGCGATCTTCACGATCTTTCCGCCGGCCAGCAGGATGTCCCGGGTGCCCAGGTGCTCCGGCGCGTAGAGATCGGCATTCCTGATCAAAGTGATCTGGCTCATAGTCTGTCCCTCCCTTTCTCGGTTCTGTCTTCAATATAGCAGAATCCGGGAGGCGGCGCAATGCGGAGAAAGTTTCACTTTCCTATGGCGGGAAGGGGCGGACACTGGTATGATAGTAACAGTTTATGACAGAAAGGAACGCGTTCGATGAGCGACAGAACGGATAACCGAAAACAGCCGGGCTGGCTGGAGATGTACCTGGCCTCCGCCAGGGTCGGCGCCCTCACCTTCGGGGGAGGCTACG
Source organism: uncultured Eubacteriales bacterium (assembly GCA_902803185.1). Lineage (GTDB taxonomy): Bacteria > Bacillota > Clostridia > Peptostreptococcales > Anaerovoracaceae > Eubacterium_B. Next base: position 5,133 of record CADCOV010000266.1, on the reverse strand, counting down.
CGATGCTGCCGATCCTCCAGCGGGAGGTCGTGGAGAAGAAGGGCTGGGTCTCCGAGGAGGAGGTCCTGGACTATTACGCCCTGGCCCAGTGCCTGCCGGGGATCCTCATGGTGAACACCCTGTCCTTCATGGGCCGCAAGCTCAGGGGGCCTTTGGGCGCGCTGGTCAGTGCCCTGGGGGCGGTCACGCCGTCCCTCATCATCATCCTGATCATCGCCATGCTGCTCAGCGGCTTCGCCGAGGTGCCGGCGGTGCAGCACGCCTTCGCCGGGATCCGGGTCTGCGTCTGCGTCCTGATCTTCAACTCGGTGGTCAAGCTCTGGAAGAGCTCCGTCAAGGACGCCTTCTGCGTGGCTTTGCTGCTGGCGGTGGCCGCAGGCTCCCTCTTCCTGGACCTGAGCCCGGTGCTGTTCGTCGTGCTGGCGGCTTTGCTGGGGATCCTGGTCTACGTCTTCATCCTGAAGAAGCACCTCGCTGCCGGGGCGGAGGGAGGTGAGGCGCGATGACGATCCTGCGGCTCTTCTTTGAATTCCTCAAGATCGGCGCCTTCAGCGTGGGCGGCGGCATGGCGACCCTGCCGTTCCTCTACGACATGTCCGACCGGACGGGCTGGTTCACCCACGCCCAGATCGCGGACATGCTGGCGGTGTCCGAGTCCACCCCGGGACCGATTGGCATCAACATGGCGACCTATGTGGGCTTCACCGTGGGCGGCCCGCTGGGGTCTCTCGCGGCGACTTTAGGCGTCATCCTGCCGGGCATCGCGCTGGTGCTCATCGTGATGGCGATGCTGGCGAAGTTCCGGAACAACCGCTACGTCGACGGCGCCTTCTACGGCATCCGACCGGCCTCCGTGGGCCTGATCATCGCGGCGGGGCTCCTGGTGGCGAAGATCACCTTCTTCCTGGAGGGGACCCTTGCCGTCGGCGCGCTGAGCTGGAAGGCGGTCCTCCTGGCGGCGGTCCTGCTGGTGCTGACCCGCTGGGTCAAGCCGACGAAGAAGCTCCATCCGGTGGTCTTCATCGCCGCCTCCGCAGTGGTGGGCGTCCTTTTCTCCTTCTGAGGCACAAAACCAATTCTTACGATTCCATTAAGGTTTTCCGCACGTATTCTTAAACCCGCCGGGGAAGGGTTCCTTTCTCCGGCGGGGGATGCTACAATAAGCATGGATATGTGAGAGGAGGACTTTTTTTCATGGACAGACCTATGCTCAAACTTGAGAAGGTGTCTAAGTTTTACTCCGCCAACGGCGTCGTCACCGCGGGCTTCAGCAAAGTCAGCCTGGAGTTCGGTCTCGGTGAGTTCGTCGCCATCACCGGCGAGAGCGGCAGCGGCAAGTCGACGCTGCTGAACGTCATCTCCGGCCTGGATTCCTACGAGGAAGGCGAGATGACCATCTTTGATCAGCCGACCAGCGGCTACAGCGGCGAGGACATGGAGGCCTACCGCAAGCGCTACATCGGCAACATCTTCCAGACCTTCAACCTGATCAACAACTATACCGTCTACCAGAACGTGGAGCTGGTGCTTTTGCTGAGCGGCTACAAGCGCCGGGAAGTGAAGGCGCGGGTGAACGAGATCATCGACCGCGTCGGCCTTTCGAAGTACCGCAGCACGAAGACGAGCAAGCTTTCCGGCGGCCAGAAACAGAGGGTCGCCATCGCCCGTGCCCTGGCCAAGGAGACCCCGATCATCGTGGCCGACGAGCCGACGGGCAATCTTGACGTGGCTTCGGCGGCGGACATCATCGCCCTCCTGGCCAGTCTGGCGAAGGACAAGCTGATCATCATCGTCACCCACAACTACGAGCAGGTGGAGCCGTACGTGACCCGGCGGATCACCATGCACGACGGCAGGGTGGCGGAGGACAAGCGCATCCGGGAGGCTGTCCCGGAGAAGCAGCCGGCTGCTGCGGAAGGCGCTGCCGAGGCGCCGGCAGAGGCTGCAGAGGCGCCGGAACGCCCATCGCAGATAGGCGATGCCCCGGCGGCAGAGACGGCGAAAGCCCCTGCAAACACAGGCGCGGAGCGCTTCCGGGAAGCCAGGCACGACCGGCTCTCTTTGGGGAACACCCTGCGGCTCGGCTTCCGGAACACCTTCAGCCTGCCGGCCAAGCTGCTGCTTTTGCTGTTCGTATTCCTGTTCCTCTGCAGCGGCACCTTCGGCGCCTATTCCACCTTCCAGAACATGAACCAGGCCAGCTCGGATAACGTCTGGAGCCAGTATTGGAACAACCTGGACGCCCGGCGCCTGGTGCTGAAGAGAGCTGACGGCGGCGCGCTGACGGAGGCGGATTACGAGAAGATGGCGGCCGCAGAGAACGTGGACACGGTCTACCGCAACGACGTCATGCTGGACGGCATCTTCGACCTGATGGACGTGGACAGGAACACCCTTTGGAACGACAGCACCGGCGAAGTGGTGAACGAGGTCTACATGGACGTATCGGCGGCGGAGCTGGACCGGTTCGGAGACCTTTCGGACCGGGTGGTCCGGGGCAGGCTGCCGGAGAAGTCGAACGAAGCCTTCGTCCTGCTGGACGAGGGATACTATATGGAGAACCAGGTGCAGCTCTGCATGGACGAGGATCTGGAGCTCTACGTCTACTACACGAACGACGGCGGCATGGGGACCGAGGGCATGGAGCACCGGCTCCGCATCGTCGGCTACGGCTATTTGACGGAGGAGGAGAACGCCAGCATCCGGACCGGCGGGATGTGGACCAGCGGGTATCTGCTGGGGAACGACGGCCTGATGGCGGAGCTTCAGAGCATCATGCTGGAGCGCGCCGTGACCTTCGAGGTGACGGCCTATGAGAGCGCCATGCAGGGCGGCCAGGAGGGCGTACCGCTCGTGGTCTCCCCGTACGTGGAGGAGGGCGAGGTCATCGTCCCGGAGACGGTGGCGGCGGCCTTCCCGTACAGCAACACCTACGGACGGACCATCGACATCACCGCCACCAATCCGTACGGCAGCGTGACGGCTACCTTCGACATCGCGGCGGTCTACAACGCGTATAACTCCAACTATCTCCTGGACAAGACCTTCAACGAGATGACCCAGGGCATCTACATGAACGAGAAGGACGTCCGCAAGTTCTATAAGACCGAGAACCACCAGGCTACGGTCATGGTGAAGGAACCGCACTACATCCACGAGACCCAGGCCGCTCTGGAGGCGGAGGGCTTCGACGTGCTGAACGTCCGGGAGGCCTGCAACAACGAGGACCAGGAGATGCGGGCCCTGCTGAACGCGGGCCGCACCGCGGTGCTGTTCGGCCTGCTGCTGGTGCTGTTCTTCATCAGCTACTTCATCATCAAGCTGATCTTCAAATCCCAGAACATCTACTTCTCCACCGTCCGCATGCTGGGCGGCACCCAGGGGAGCTGCTCTTCCCTGCTGCTGGTGGAGCTCCTGGTGATCTTCCACATCGCCTTCGCGGTGGTGGCGGGGTTCGTGTACAAGGTCATGGACGGCACCATCACCCGGTTCCCGTTCCTGACCCAGCTGACCCTCTTCATCGAAAAGCGCGACTTCCTGATCCTGTACGGCATCGTGCTGGTGCTGACCCTGCTGCTGGCAAGGCGGTATTCCAAGCAGATGTTCAGGAAGACGGCCATGAACGCGTATAAGGAGGAGGTGTGAGAAGATGATCAGACTGACCAACGTCAAAAAATCATTCAACCGCCACAAGTCCAACGAGATCAGGGCCATCGACAACACCAGCATCGAGCTGGGGGATACCGGCCTTGTGACCTTCCTGGGCAACTCCGGATGCGGCAAGACCACTTTGCTGAACGCCATCGGCGGCCTGGACAAGGTGGACAGCGGCGATATCTATATCGACGGAGAACGGCTGACCCGCCGCACCAGCGGCCGGCGTGACGTGATGCGCAACGCCCGGATCGGCTATATCTTCCAGAACTACAACCTGATCGAGGACGCGACGGTGTTCGAGAACGTGGCGCTGCCGCTCCGCATGACCGGGTTCACCAACAAAGCCGCCATCGAGCGGAGGGTCATGTACATCCTGAAGAGGGTGGGCATCGACCGCTACCGGAACCGGCCGGCCAAGATGCTCTCCGGCGGCGAGCGCCAGAGGGTGGGCATCGCCAGGGCCATCGTCAAGAACCCGTCCATCATCATCGCGGACGAGCCGACGGGCAACCTGGACAGCGCCAACACCATCGAGGTCATGAACATCATCAAAGCGGTCTCCAAGGAGAAGCTGGTGATCCTGGTCACCCACGAGCGGGACATCGCCGAGTTCTACGCGGACCGGATCGTGGAGATCGTGGACGGCCGGGTGGTATCCGACCGGGCAAACGAGCACGAGGGCAACCTGGACTACCGCCTGGACACCAAGATCTACCTGAAGGACATGCCGGTCCACGAGGACCTGTCCAGGGAAGGCTTTGATATCCAGCTGTACAGCGACCGGAAGGAGCTGCCGGCGGGGATCCGCATCGTCGTCCGGGGCGGCAACATCTACATCGACACCGGCGACACCCTTGACATGGGCGCGGAGGGCCTGGAGATGGTGGACGGCCACTACGAGGGCCTCTCCAAGGACGTCTACGAGAAGTACGAGTTCAACTACCAGGACTTCTACGCCAACGCGGAGGCCCGGGAGGGCGCTTCCACCAGGGGCGTGCCGAAGGCGCCGCGCTACCGCCGCATCTACGGCGTGGGCAATTCCATCCTCGGCGGCTTCCGCAAGATCCGCCGCTACTCCGTGATCAAAAAGATCCTGCTGGTGGGCTTCATCCTGGCTTCCATGTTCGTGGTCTACGCCGCCAGCAACGTGGCCGGCGTCCTCCACATCACCGACGACAAGTTCACCACCATGGACAAGGACTACGTGACGGTCAAGGTGGGCCAGCTGACCGAGGGCAAGCTGAAGGAACTCTCCTCGATGGAGGGGCTGGACTACGCGATCCCGGGCCCGGCGATCGTCCACTTCGCTATCCCGCTGGACGACTACATCCAATCTGCAGGGATGGTGAACGTCATCTCCGGCTCCCTCTCCGACAAGGACAAGGTCAGCGAGGAGGATCTCCTCTGCGGCCATCTGCCGGAGAACAAATACGAGCTGGTGGTCGACAAGATGATCATCGATATGATGACGGAGTA
>CADCOV010000265.1 GCA_902803185.1 uncultured Eubacteriales bacterium | reverse complement strand
GTGAGGATGTCCGCGAAACCGGTGACCTCGAAGACCTCCATGACCGTCTCGCCGACGCCGGTGAGCACCATGGTGCCCTGCTTGTTCATCGTCTTCTGGGCAGACAGGAGGACTCTCAGTCCGGCGGATGAGATGTACTGCAGCTCGGTAAGATCCAGCTCCAGCGCCTCGATCCCTTCCAGGGACTCCTTCAGCAGCTGATCGAGTTCCGGCGAAGTGACAGTGTCCAGTCTGCCTTCCACCGCTACCATGAGTTTGTTGCCCTCGCGTTCTTTCTTGATCGTCATGTTCCCACTCTCCTTTGTTGGAATTCCTGCCATTAGTATAAACGTGCGGGCGGATTCTGGCAAGCATCACCTTGCCCTGTTCTTCTTATATTTTTGCTAGATCGTCTCCCTGTCCCGGATCTCGCCGATCCCCTCCTTGCAGGCGGCGATGAAATGCTCCGCTGCCTTGGAAACGTAATGGGTCTTCATGTGGGCGATGGCCAGCGTTCCCACCGTCACCGGGTCCCGGAGCGGGAAGAATTCCACCGGTCTCTCCGCCTTCGGCGGCTGCGGGATGCACCACAGGAACAGCTCCGGATAGACCGTGATCCCCATGCCCCGGTTGGCCAGAGCGAAGGCGGTCTCGATGTTCTCCGTCTCCAGGGCCACGTTCGGCGAAAACCCCACGCTTCCCATGTACTTATCGACCATGCCTCTGACCCGGTTCCCCTTTCGGAGCAGCACGAACGGGAAGTCCCGGAAGAGCTTGAGGTCCGGCTTCTCGTCGCAGCGCCTGGCCACCTCCTCCGCCTTCTCCCCGTAGGTCTTCTCCAGCAAAGCCTTCGGCACCACCAGGAACAGGCGCTCCCGGATCAGCGGCTCGTACTCTGCGCCGTCGATGGTGATCGGGGTGAAGTCCACCATCAGGTCCAGGTCGCCCTGCTTGAGCCCCCGCTCCATCTCCGCGGAATTCTCCTCCTTCAGCACCACGTCCAGATTCGGGTATCTCTGGCGGAACCGGGGCAGGATGGATGGCAGGATGGCCCGGCCGCAGGTGTGGGAGATCCCCACCCGAAGCTCCCCGTAGCGGTCGTCGTTGATGTCGGCGGCCATGCGGTAGATCTGGCGCTCGATGCCGATCGCCTGCTCCGCGTACTCCACCAGCCTCCTGCCGGCGTAGGTCAGGGAGAAGACCGGGCTGCGGTCGAAGAGCGGGATCCCCAGCTCCTCCTCCAGCTTGCGGATGTGGCCGGACAAAGCCTGCTGGGAGATGAACAGCTTCTCCGCCGCATGGGTGATGTTCTTCTCCTCCGCCACCGCGAGAAAATAGCGCAAAGACGTGAAATTCATGTTGGATGTCTCCTCTTTTCGATGTCGTTTCCGCCGCCATTATACCCCCTTTTTCTCCACAAGTAAACGGTTGTGGCGGTCAAAGAAAATAAAATGTTTTTAATGTGCTTTACAGAGTGTTATGTTTGTATGGGTGGAATATACATCCAACGTATATACATTGAATGAAAGGACCAGGAGACAATGGGTAAAAAGAAAACTTTGATGATCGATCCTCGCTGGTGCAAGGGCTGCGGCATCTGCGCCGCCTTCTGCCCGAAGAACGCGCTGGAGCTCGTCGGCGAGAAGATCAGCCTGAAGCCGGACGGCACCTGCGTGCTCTGCGGCACCTGTGAGCTGCACTGCCCGGATTACGCGATCTGGATCAACACGGAAGAGGAGGAAGCTTAAGTATGCCAACGAAAGTACTCATGCAGGGCAATGAAGCCTGCGTCGAAGGCGCCATCGCCGCCGGGATGCGGTTCTTTGCCGGATATCCGATCACCCCTTCCACCGAGATCGCCGAAGGCTGCGCCAGAAGGCTGCCTCAGGTGGGAGGCCACTTCATCCAGATGGAGGACGAGATCGCTTCCATCGCCGCCGTGATCGGCGCTTCCGCCGCCGGCACCAAGAGCATGACCGCCACCAGCGGCCCGGGCTTCTCCCTGAAGCAGGAGAACATCGGTTACGCCTGCCTCACCGAGATCCCGTGCGTCATCATCGACGTCCAGCGCTGCGGCCCGTCCACGGGCCTGGCCACCGCCCCTTCCCAGGGCGACTACCAGCAGGCCCGCTGGGGCACCCACGGCGACCACCCGAT
>CADCOV010000264.1 GCA_902803185.1 uncultured Eubacteriales bacterium | reverse complement strand
TCCTCGTGGGCGGCCTTGTACTGGAGGTTGAAGGCCTCGTCCCGGCCGGAGTGGAGGAAGTAGGCGTAGTCGTGGGTCTTGTCGGCGAGTTCCGGCTTGACCCGGGTCACGGTGGCGAGGCCCACGTTGGAGCAGATGTCGGAGATCCTCTCGATGTCGGCGAGCAGGTCCATGAAGTCGGTGCCGGAGTAGATGTTGCAGGCGCCGACGGACAAGCGCTTCAGGTGGTTGTTCTTCATGGTGAGGACCATGTCATCCACCACCTCCTCGAGAGGCTCGATGCTGTAGGCTGCTTCCACGTCCCGCTTCTTGAAGGTCTGCTCCGTCTGGTCCAGGATCCGGCCGATCAGGTCCTCCAGGATGAGGATCTCCTGCAGGGCGGTACCGGAGAACGGCAGCCCCCTCTGTTCCAGATCGGCGGCGGTCTCGGCGATGTTCATCGCGTGATCCCCCAGGCGCTCGAATTCCGGCACGACCTTGTAGTAATGGTTCAGGATCGTGATGTGGAGATCGTCGGAGAGGCGGGAGGACAGCTCGACCAGGTACCGGCTGACGCCGTCGGCCAGGCGGTCGATGTTCTCCTCCTCCGCAGTGATCTCCCCAAGCACCTTCTCATCGTAGTGGTGGAGCAGGGAGAACGCGGCCTCGATGTTCCGGCGGGAGGCGTAGAACATGGTGAGGAGGCAGTCGTAGCAGCTTCTCAGCGCCAGGGCCGGGGTGGAGAAGAAGGTCGGAGAGAGGGCCTCCAGCTGGGCCTTGTACTTGAACGGGCTCTCCGGGTCGTCTTTGACGATCTTCCGGGAGAGCTTCTCGTAGACCGGGAGCATCGGGAAGAGGAGCAGGGCGCAGCTCAGGTTGAAGATGGTGTTGGTGTTGGCGATGAAGCCCGGGTTCACCACCTGCTCCCAGATGCCGTCCAGGACGCCGGCGGCCTTGAGGACCGCGACGACGGTGAGGACCAGGACGGTCTCGCTCAGGTTGAAGAGGATGTTCACCATGCCGACCCGACGGGCCTCCGCCTTGGCGCCGATGGAACAGACGATGGCGGTGGTGACGCAGTCCCCGAGATAGATGCCGACGATGACCGCGTAGATCGCGCTGAAGGTCAGAGCGCCGGACATGGAAAAACTCTGCAGGATGCCGATGGTGGCGGAGGAGCTCTGCAGGATGAAGGCGACCGCCGCACCGATCAGGTAGCCCACCAGCGGATTGCTGCTGAGCCTGGAAAAGAGCGAATCAAAGAAACCGGTCTCCGCCAGGGAGTTCACCGCGCCGGTCATGTTGAGGAGGCCGGAGAACAGGATGCCGAAGCCGATGGCGATACTGCCGATGGTCTTGGCCTTCCGGAAGTTGAAGCCCATGATGAGGATGATGCCGATGATGAGTGCCACCGGCGCCAGGGTGGACGGCTTGAAAAACTGCAGGATCGATCCCGCCTCCGAGTCGATGTCCAGGAGCCGGATGATCTGGCCGGTGACCGTGGTGCCCACGTTCGCGCCGATCACGATGCCCAGGGACTGCTTCAGGGTGATGATGCCCGCGGCGACGAGGCCGGAGGTGATCACGATGGTGGCAGTGGAGGACTGGATGACCGCGGTGACAGCGACGCCGAGCAGGAACGCCTTGAAGGCGTTGTTCGTCACGTGCTCCATGGCCATCTTCAGAGTGCCGGAGGAGCCTTCCTTCAGGCCGTCTCCCATGAGCCTCATGCCGTAGAGGAACATGGCGAGACCACCAAATAATGTCAGTACATTTAGAATACCCATACATTGATTATACTCTGTACCAATGGAGAAAGAAAGAGGGAACTGCTATAAGGATATGGAATAATCCACATGGTCATCCGGCGGGGCAAGAATGGTGTCGGCCGGGGGAAATCTGTGATATAATGAAGCGTCAGACAGCGGAGGGTGAGATGAAGGAAGCAGGCGGACAGCTGAATAACCATCGGGAGGCGGCCCGCGCGCTGCTCTCCTGGTACGGGGAGAACAAGCGGGACCTGCCCTGGAGAAGGGATCCTTCGCCTTACCAGGTCTGGATCTCGGAGATCATGCTCCAGCAGACCCGGGTGGAGGCGGTGATCGGCTACTACGAGCGCTTCCTCGAGGCCCTGCCGGACGTCCGCGCGCTGGCGGAGGCGCCGGAGGACCTCTACCTCAAGCTCTGGGAGGGCCTTGGCTACTACAGCAGGGTCAGGAACCTCCACAAGGCGGCCCGGGTGGTCACCGAGGAGCTGGGCGGGGAGATGCCCCGGACGGCGGCGGAGCTCCTGAAGCTCCCGGGGATCGGCCCCTACACGGCGGCGGCCATCGCTTCCATCGCCTGCGGGGAGGACGTGCCGGCGGTGGACGGGAACCTGCTTAGGGTCTTTGCCCGCCTGACGGACTGCCACGACAGCATCCTGACGCCGAAGGCCAGGAAGGACGCGGAGGGCTTCTTCTCCGGGATGATGCCGGAGGGGACCGGCGGCACCTTCAACCAGGCCCTGATGGACCTGGGCGCGACGGTCTGCCTGCCGAACGGGGCGCCCCGCTGCGAGGTGTGCCCGGTGGCGGACTGGTGTCTGGCGAAGGAGCGGGGCATGGCGGAGGAGCTGCCCTACCGGCCGAAGAAGGCAGCCCGGAAGGTCGACGACCTGACGGTGTTCCTGATCCGCATGTCCCGGGGCGTGCTGCTCCACAAGCGGCCGGGGAAGGGGCTGCTGGCGGGGCTCTACGAGTTCCCGAACGCGGCGGGCCACCTGACGGAGAAGGAAGCGGCGGCCTACGTGGAGGGCCTGGGGCTGGAACCGCTCCGGCTCAAGGCGCTGGAGCCGGCGAAGCACATCTTCACCCACCGGGAGTGGCACATGGAGGGCTACGTGGTCAGGGTGAGCGGCTGGCAGGAGTTCGAACAGGACGCGCCGGACGAGGACGGATATTTCGTCGCGGACAAGGAGGACATCGACCGGAAGTGGTCGGTGCCATCGGCCTTCGCGGCGTTTCGGGATAAGCTTTGAGGAGGACATCCATGAGGAGGAAACGGATCGTTTTGATCGTGCTGGCGCTGGTCATGGCCCTTGCGGTCACGGGCTGCGCCAAGAAGGAACAGGCGCCTTCGCAGCCTGCGGAGCCGGCGGGGACCGAGGAGCAGGAGGAGCCTGAAGAGGAGCCTCAGGCCCAGGAGGAACCTGCGGAGGAGCCGGAAGACCAGGAAGAGCCGGAGACCTACACCTATACGATGGAGGACGTGGAGGCCCTGACGGATACGAAGTACTTCCTGAACAGCGCCATCGAGCACATCTTCTGCGGCACCATCAACAAGAAGGGGGCGGCCACGGGCTACCACTATGACGGCATCGAGGACACCCCGGGATACATCGTCGAGGGCACGAAGAGCGAGCCGGACGAGAATGGGGTCTACACCGCCAAGGTGGAGGTGGACGGCATCGCCAAGACCGGGAACCGGGGCTACTCCAGCTTCTATCCGGAGTTCTGGACGCCGCAGGACGTGATCGACGCCATCAACGAGGCCTACGAGAACAAGGAGAAGATCGGGGACGACCTCTACGCCGGGCTGACCAGCGAGGGCATCGAGATCGATATGGCGCTGACGAACAAGGGCAAGATCATCACGGCTTACCCGGTGAAGGAGGATTGACATGCTGAAACACACCTATAGAAGAGTCGTTCTCCGCAGCGGAGAGAGGACCAAAGTCAGGCTGGTCGTGGACTTCGAGGAGGAAGGCTGCGGCCTGCTCGCCGCGTTCCTGAACGGCGAGGTGCCGAATTTCCACCGGGAGATCCTCGAGACCTTAGGGCCGGTGGCGCAGGGCAGGAAGGAGACCGGGGAGTTCAGAGGCAACCGGTGCCGGCTCATCGTCTTCCGCAGGATGGCCGTTTTGATGGACGGCCTGGAGGAGGCGGGGCTGCCGATGTGCAAGCTGCCGACGGAGGAGCTTATCGCCCTCATAGAGGAGTGGCTGGAAGAAAAGGAGAGGTGAGGGAATTTTCCCTCACCCTTTTTTTAACTCTCCGTATTATTTGCGGCCGGCGGGTGTTATAATAACCATGTATGTACTGAAACACATGCGATTGATTTGGGAGGACGATTTTGGAAGTTTTTTATAGCGTTCTGGCCCTGTTCGGGGGCCTTGCCATGTTCCTGTATGGCATGAACCTGATGGGAGACGGCCTCAAGCGGTCTTCCGGCGGCGCGATGAAGGCGGCGCTCGGCAAGGTGACGAACAACCAGGTGATCGGATTCATCTTCGGCATGCTGGTCACCTGCATGATCCAGAGCTCCACCGCCACCATCGTCCTGACCGTCGGCCTCGTGGGCGCCGGCCTTCTCACCTTCCACCAGTCTATCGGCATCGTGCTGGGCGCCAACGTCGGTACGGCGATCACCGCCCAGATCATCCGGCTCATGGACGTCAGCGCAGGCGAGACCAGCCTGCTGTACCTGTTCAAGGCGGACAACCTGGCGCCGATCGCTTTGATCATCGGCATCATCCTGGTGATGTTCCTGAAGAACGACCGCCTCAAGGTCCCGGGGAACACCCTGGTGGGCTTCGGCATCCTGTTCATGGGACTCATCTTCATGTCCGACGCCGTGAGCGGCATGAGCGACAGGCTCACCGGCCTGCTCCTCGCCTTCGAGGACAATTATATCCTGGGCTTCCTGTCCGGCGTGGTCGTGACCGGCATCATCCAGAGCTCCTCCGCTGTCGTCGGCATCCTGCAGTCCCTGGCGAGCTCGGTGGGCGTGGAGTTCTGCGGGGTCTTCGCCATCATCATCGGCGTCAACATCGGCGACTGCCTCACCACCTTCCTGGTGAGCCGCATCGGCGCCAAACCGGACCAGATCCGCACGGCGACGGTCCACGTGATCTACAACATCTTTGCGGCGGTCCTGATCATCATCGTCCTCGCGATCCTCAGGAGCACCGGCGTCCTGGACGACGAGTTCTGGTACCGCACCCTGAACTCCGGCGGCGTCGCCAACGTCCACGGCGTGTTCCGCCTGGTGCCGGCGGTGGTGCTGCTGCCGCTCTCCGGCGTCTTCGAGCGGATGGCCCGCAAACTGGTCAAAGACAAACCGATCCCGGAGGAGGATGCGGACATCGAGGCGAACCTCAGGGAGCTGGACAGCAAACTCGTCTCCAACCCGACCATCGCCTTCAGCCAGACTGAGACGATCCTGGGCCATATGGCGGACACGGCCCTCCACAACTACGACGCCTGCGTCGACCAGATCTACGCTTATGACGAAGGGCGAAGGACCCGCATCGGACAGCGGGAGAACCTGCTGGACCGCATGGCGGACGCCGCGAACCAGTACGTCATCGATATCTCTCCGTTCGTCACCCTCGACAGGGAGAGCCAGATCCAAAGCTTCCAGATCCGGGCGCTGACCTGTTTCGAGCGGATCGGCGACCTGGCGGTCAACATCGCCCAGGACGTCATCAACCTGAGAGCGAACGACGACATGTTCTCCGAGGAGGCTTTGATCGAGCTGAGGGTCGGCACGGACGCGGTCCGGGAGATCCTGGCCCTGACCAACCGGGCCTTCAAGGAGAACGACCTCACCGCAGCCCGCCATGTGGAGCCGCTGGAGGAGGTCATCGACGAGCTGATCGAAGAGCTCAAAGCCCGCCACATCGACCGGATGAAGGAGGGGCGCTGCGGCATCTACACCGGCATCCAGTACGAGAACGTCCTGTCCAACCTGGAGCGCGTCTCCGACCAGTGCTCCGACCTTGCGGTCGCCATCCTGAGCATGGGGGACGCGGGCATCGCGGGCAAGGAACACGAGTACGTCCACTATATCCACCACGCCAACGACCCGGACTACATGGACCAGTTCCGGGACAACTTCGACGAGTACTTCGGCCGCCTCGGCATGGAGCGGACGAGGAGAGAGCAGCCGACCGCTGCGGCACAAGAATGAGAAGGAGCGCATCATGAAGAACGAATTCAGATTCCCATCCACCGACGGCAAGAACCAGATCCACGTGATCGAATGGGTCCCGGAGGGAGAAGTCCGGGGCGTCGTACAGATCATCCACGGCATGGTGGAGTTCATCGACCGCTATGACCGCTTTGCCAGAGTGCTGAACGAGGCCGGCTACTACGTGGTGGGCGACGACCACCTGGGCCACGGCGCCACCCCGGCGAACGAGGAGGACTACGGCTACTTCGGCGAGCCGGACGGCTGCGCCCTGGTGCTGGGCGACATCCGCAGGCTCTACGAGCTCACCAAGGAGAAATACCCGGAGGTCCCGTACGTCATGATGGGCCACAGCATGGGCTCCTTCTTCTGCAGGCAGTACATCAACCTCTACAGCGATGAACTGGCCGGCGCCATCGTCATGGGCACCGGTTACCAGAGCCCGATGACCCTGAAGATCGCCAAGTTCGTGGCGAAGAACAGCGCGAAGAGAAAGGGTTGGCGCTTCCGCAACGCCACTCTGGTCAAGATGTCCATGGGCGCCTACAACAAGCGCATCAAACCGCTGCGCACCCCTGTGGACTGGCTGACCAAGGACGAGGCCATCGTGGACGCCTACGTGAAGAACCCGTGGAACAACTTCATGTTCACCAACAACGCCTACTACGGCATGTTCAGCTGCATCGAGCAGTGCGAGAAGGACGCGAACCTGCAGAGGATCCGCAAGGATCTGCCGGTCCTCATCGTCTCCGGCGCCGAGGACCCGGTGGGCAGCTACGGCGCGGGCGTCAAGAAGGTCTACGAGGAGTACCGCAGGGTCGGCCTGACCAATGCCCAGATGATCCTCTACCCGAACGACCGCCACGAGATCCTGAACGAGACGGACCACGAGGTCGTGGACAAGGACATCCTGGATTGGCTCGCGCTCATCGCCAAATAAGAGACGGGAAATTTGATTATGTAAACCATATGGACGGGACTGCTGTATTGCAGTCCCGTTTTTCTGCGGCAAAGCGCCAAAGTGTCGGGCGGATTGTTTATTTCTCCGCCCGTTTGTGATATGATATAAGTCACTATTTTCGAAAGGAGGCATTGCCATGAGAGGAAAGAAACTGTTTTGCCTGCTGCTGTCCTGCCTTTTGATCGCGGGGACCCTCCTGACGGGCTGCGGCGGCAAGGACGGATCCGCGGACCCCGGGGAGCAGGAACAGAGCTCTGACGCAGAGGAACCGGACGGCGCCGACGGCGAAGAGGCCGACGATGAGGCCGACGCCGACGACAAAGACGATAAAGACGACAAGGACGAAAAGAACGACAAAGACGATAAGGCCAAGGAGAACGGCTGGACCCGGGCAGGGGAAGAGAAGTTCGGCATGACGATGCTGGATTTCGACAAGATCCCTTGGAAAAACGCGGGGCTCCGCTTCTACGGCCTGATCGACGCGCCGTTCGAGCTGAACACAGCGGCGGCCTATTTCGACGAGCTGTCC
>CADCOV010000263.1 GCA_902803185.1 uncultured Eubacteriales bacterium | reverse complement strand
CGGTCCAGGTCACCTGGATGCCTGCGTTCACGTTCTTGATGGTCTTGAACTGCAGGTCCAGGGTCGAATCGGTGAATTTCTCATCCCCCGGGTCAGCGAAGGCCTGGGCAGGGATCATGACCAGAACCATCATCAGGATACACAGTATCGCGCATAATCTCTTCTTCATCGTTCTCTCCTTTCGTTTCAAACCTGCATGGAAGCAGCTGGTTTCCGTTCTATGCTTTTAATATAGGGAAGAAAAATGAGAGGACCATTAGAGGGTCCTCCCATTTCGCAAATCTTTTACATTTTCTGCCTCAATCCTCTTCCTCCGCGTCCCAGTCCAGGATAGCGCCGGAGTAGGCGTCGATCTCGTATTCGTACTCGGTGCCTCCGCAGAGGAATTCGATCTCGTAGGCGGCCAGGCTGTCGTCGGTGTCCAGCTCGGCCTTGGTCACCATGACCTGGTCCGAAGAAAGACCGGCGTGGCGCAGGGCGATGGCGAGGGCGCTGTCGACGGTGATCTTCTGCGGCGCGGCCGGGGCCGGCTGCGGCGTCTCGTCGGCAGGCGCCTCGTAGGCCGGGGCCTCCGGCGCAGGCTCGTAGGACGGCTCTGCGGCAGGGCTCGGTTCGTAGGAGGACGGGGTCTCAGCCGGCGTTTCGGCCGGCGCTTCGTCCGGATCCTCCCGGGCCGCTTGCTCCTCCGCCTTCCGGATGGCGTCTTCTGCCAGTTCACCACTGTGCATCGCTGCGTCGGAAAGCGCGCGGGCGGCTTCGGCTTCCCGCTTTGCCCGTTCCTTCTCCGCAGCGATCAGCTCCTCCGCCGTCGAGACGTCGTCGGCGGTGATGACCTCCACCTGAGGCGGATCGGCGGGCGCCGGCTCCGCGCAGGCGGCGAGCCCGAAGAGCAGGGCTGCGACGAGGAGGGCCGCGAGGCCTCTCTTCCTATATATACAGCGTCTGTTCATCGTTCCTCCTTCCCCTCATCCGTGAGGCAGGCGGTCTCAAAGGTGAAGGTGCTGCCCTCGCCCGGCGCGCTCTCCACGGACAGGGTGCCCCCGTGGAACTGGGCGATCTCCCGGGCCATGGCGAGGCCCAGCCCGCTGCCGCCGCTGCTGCGGGAGGCGTCGGACTGATAGAAGCGGCGGAAGATCTTCTCCTGCTCCTCCGCGGGGATCCCGACGCCGTCGTCGGTGACGGAGAGCCGGGCGCGGCCATCCTGCGCCTTGAGGGAGACCAGGATGCGGCCGTTCTCCCTGCCGTAGCGGTAGGCGTTGGACACCAGGTTGTTCAGCAGGCGGGAGAGCAGGTCGCCGTTCCCCCGGACCCGGACGTCCGGTGCGACGTCGGTCTCCAGGCGGATGCCCTTGTCCTCGATCAAAGCCAGATCCCCGCAGAGGTCTTCGGTCATGCCGGAGAGGTCCACGGCGGTCATCTGGTAGATCTCGGATTTCCGCTCCAGGCGGGAGAACATCAGCATGTCGGAGATCATCCGGGAGAGCTTGCCCGCCTGGCGGCGGATCGTGGTGAGGGCTTCCCGGTATTCCTCCGGCTCCCGGTCCTTCTCCAGGGTGTAGTCGCACTGGGCGGTGATCACGCTCATCGGGGTGCGCAGCTCGTGGGAAACGTCGGAGGTGAACCGCTTCTCGGACTCGAAGGACTCCTCCAGGCGGTCGAACATGCCGTCGAAGGCGGTGGCCAGCTGGTGGAGCTCGTCGTAGCCCTCGCCCAGGTCGATGCGCTTCGTCAGGTCGCTGCCCCGGTTGATCTCGGAGGCGGTGGCGATGATGCGCCGGATCGGCCGCAGGAGCCGTCCCGCCAGCATGTAGCCGCCGAGGATGGCCACGAGGAGCAGCACCGGAAGCAGGATCAAAGAGGTCCGCTGGATGGAGTTGAGCTGGACCGTGCCCTCGGCGCTGGCGACGATGCCCCGGAGCCACAGGCCCTCCAGGCCCTCCCCGGTCAAAGCCGCGTCGTAGACGTAGTACTTGCTGCCTTTGATCTCGGCGGTGTGGACCGTCCGGTCCTCGAAGCCGATGAAGTCCGAGTCGGTGTTGTGGAAGCCGGCGCCGTAGAGCAGGCGGCCGGTGGACGCCTCGTAAAGGCCGGTGTTGATCCCGCTGACCTGGGCGACGAAATCGTCGTCGATCTCCAGGATGCCGCCCTTGTAGTTGATGTAGGCGTCGTTGTCGTAGTCCTTCGCGACCTCGCTCATGCTGTAGAAGAACTCGATCTCGTCCACATTGTCCTCCACCTCGGCGGCCAGGAGGTCCTGCAGGTTCTTCAGCATGACGTTGTTGCTGACGGAAAAGACCAATATGTAGGAAAGGATCGCGGTGAGGGCGATCAAAGCCCCGAACCACGCGGTGATCTTGAGACGGATGCTCATCGGTCACTCCTCTCTGATGACGTAGCCCCGGCCCCGGACGGTGTGGATCAGCTTCCGGTCGGCGCCCTCGTCGATCTTCTTGCGGAGGTAGCGGATGTAGACGTCCACCACGTTGGTGCCGCCTTCGTAATCGAAATTCCAGACGTGGTCCTCGATCCGTTCCCGGGAGAGGACCAGCCCCTTGTTCAGCATCAGGTACTCCAGCAGGCTGTACTCCAGCCGGGAGAGCTTGATCGGCATGCCGGCCCGGCTCACCTGGTGGGCGGCGGTGTTCATGACCAGGTCGCCGACGGTCAGCAGGCTGTCGGTGGCGCCGAAGCTGGCCCGGGTCATGGAGCGGATCCTGGCCAGGAGCTCATCGAAGGCGAATGGTTTGACCATGTAGTCGTTGGCGCCGCTGTCGAGGCCTTTGACCCGGTCAGAGACCGCATCCTTTGCCGTGAGGAAGAGGACCGGCGTGGCCTTCTTCTGATCCCTCAGGTGGCGCAGGACCGCGTAGCCGTCGGCGCCGGGCATCATGATGTCCAGTACCAGCGCGTCGTAATCCACCGCGTCCAGGGCGTCGATGGCGTCCAGGCCGTTGTCAAAGCTGTCCACGCTGTAGCCCGCGTCCGCGAGTTT
>CADCOV010000262.1 GCA_902803185.1 uncultured Eubacteriales bacterium | reverse complement strand
GAATGTTTCTGTTGCACTTTCCCTATAGTTGCCTACGCCGGACGTTATCCGGCATCCCTGCCCTGTGGAGCCCGGACTTTCCTCATGCCCGAAGGCACGCGACCGTCTGGTCCACCCTTAACTATGATAGTTTACCACGAGTCGGCGGAAAGTCAAAGGCATTTTCCCACAAAAAAGCTTCCGGGCATGCCGATGGTGAGATGTCACAGAACATCGGACTTGCCCGGAAGCCCTTGCGGGACGTAAGTTATATGGCTGCCGCCCTACTTCACGGCGATGCACTCGATCTCGACGAGGCCGCCCTTCGGGAGCTTGCCTACCTCAAAGCAGGATCTGGCCGGCTTGTTGTCGGCGAAGACGCCCGCATAGATCTCGTTGAAGGTGCCGAAGTCGGCGATGCTGTCCAGGAAGACGGTGGTCTTGACCACGTCGGTGAACTTATAGCCGGACTCCTCCAGGACGGCGCCCAGGTTCTTCAGGGCCTGGACGGACTGGGCTTCGATGCCCTCCAGAAGCTCGCCGGTGGCCGGGTCGATGCCGAGCTGGCCGGAGCAGTACAGGGTGCCGTTCGCTTCAACAGCGTGGACATACGGGCCGACAGCAGCCGGAGCGTTTGGGGATACGATCGGTTTGTTCATGATGAGTCCTCCTTTGATCAGCTTTGTTTGGTTCATTCGTTGGTATTGAGATATCGGAACGGGTCCTCGAGGCTTTCCGCCTGCAGGACCTCGATGTCCTCCGGAAGCGCTGCCCGGAGCAGCTCCGCCATGGCGGCGGTGAACAGCTTCTCCGTGCCGAAGTGGCCCGCGTCGATGACGCACAGCCCCAGCTCCTCCGCCCTTCTGGCCTGGTGGTATTTCACGTCGCCGGTCATGTAGACCTCGAATCCGGCCCTGACGGCGTTTTCCATGAAATCGGTGCCGGCGCCGCCGCACCAGGCGGCCTCGGTGACGACCCGGTCCGAGTCCCCGATGATCCGGATCCCTTCCGCAGGGACCTTGAGCCTTTCCGCCGCAAGGCGGGCCAGCTCCAGGACCGTCATCGGTCCCGGCAGAGCGCCCTGCCTGCAGTACGGGTCTCCCCCGTCCATCGGCGTGACGTCCTTGAGTCCGAGAGCGCGGCCGATCAGGTCGTTCATGCCGCCCTCCCCGATGTCGAAAGGTGTGTGGGTGCTGTAGACGCTGATGCCGGCCCGGATGAGCCCCATGAGCCGCTCCGTCACCGGCTCCCTCCAGTCGATCGAGGAGACCGGGGAGAACAGCAGCGGATGGTGGGTCACGATCAGGTCCGCGCCCCGCTCGATGGCCTCCTCCACCACCTCGTCCGTCGCCTCCAGGGCCACGAGGATCCGGGAGACCGGCCGTCCGGTGTCCACCTGGATGCCGGAGTTGTCCCACTCCTCCGCCAGAGAGAGCGGGAATCGTTCTTCTATGCAGTTGATGATGTCTTTGACTTCTGTCATACGTATTCTCTTCAAAGCCTTGCGATGAGTTCCTTAAGCCGCGCGGCCCGTTTGCTGTGCAGCAGGTAGCCCTTGTCCGTTTCCGCAGCCGCAGGGCTTCCGATGCCGTTTACGATCCGGGCCATGATGGCTTCCTCCGCGGAAAGGCGGTCCGCCAGATAGGCTTCCGTCAGCGCGCATGGCTGCTCGATCAGGCTGTCCGGGAACTCGTAGGCCTCGTCCGTCGTCCCGTCCTCTTCTCTCGTGAAGGGACCTTCCTGTCCCGGCGAGGAGACGGTCAGGATCTCACAGTAGCGCTTCCCCTCCGCCACGATGTCCTCCCGGTCGATGGTATAGCCGTGGGTATAGAGCCAGCGGCGCAGGACGCCCGGGTCCTTCCGGGGCTGCAGGATGTACTTCGGGAAGGTCCGAGACTTCGCGATGTCCCATTCTAAGATCTCGATGGTCAGATATCCGCCGATGCCGGCCATGACCACCGTATCCGCCTCTCCCGGCTCTAAAACGTCCAGGCCGTCTCCCAGGCGGGCCTCACAGCCCTCCCGGACACGCTCCGCCCGGCGGTTCTCGATGGCCTTCTCCAGGCTGCCTTTGCTGATGTCGGACATGATCACCCGGGGCGACTTGCCGCACTGCCTCAGGTAGATCGGAAGGTAGCCGTGATCGGTACCGATGTCCGCCACGGTCTCCCCCTGTGCCACCCGGTCGGCGATGCACTGTAATCTGTCGCTGAGTTTGATCATGAGTGTATTACTCCAGATAATCCTTGAGCTTCTTGCTGCGGCTCGGGTGTCTGAGCTTGCGCAGCGCCTTGGCTTCGATCTGCCGGATCCGCTCTCTGGTGACGTCGAATTCCTTGCCGACCTCCTCCAGGGTGCGGGAACGGCCGTCCTCCAGGCCGAACCGGAGCTTCAGGACCTTCTGTTCCCTGTCGGTCAGGGTGTCCAGCACCTCCACCAGCTGTTCCTTCAGCATGGAGAAGGCTGCGGCCTCCGCCGGCGCCGGCACGTCCTCGTCCGGGATGAAGTCTCCCAGATGGCTGTCTTCCTCCTCGCCGATCGGGGTCTCGAGAGACACCGGTTCCTGGGCGATCTTCTGGATCTCCCGGACCTTGTCCACGGTGATGCCCATCTCCTTGGCGATCTCATCCGGGGTCGGCTCCCTGCCGTAGGTCTGCAGGAGCTGTCTGGAAACGCGGATCAGCTTATTGATGGTCTCGACCATGTGCACCGGGATGCGGATCGTCCTGGCCTGGTCCGCGATGGACCTGGTGATGGCCTGGCGGATCCACCAGGTGGCGTAGGTGGAGAACTTGTATCCCTTGCGGTAATCGAACTTGTCGACGGCTTTGATCAGGCCCAGGTTGCCCTCCTGGATCAGGTCCAGGAACAGCATGCCTCTGCCCACGTAGCGCTTGGCGATTGAGACGACCAGTCTGAGGTTCGCTTCGCAGAGGCGCTTCTTCGCGTCCTCGTCGCCCTCCTCCATGCGCTTGGCCAGCTCGATCTCCTCGTCGGCGGACAGGAGCGGCACTTTGCCGATCTCCTTGAGGTACATGCGGACCGGGTCGTCCACCGCCACGCCCTTCGGCACGGTGGCGTCCACGTCGATCTCGCCGTCCTTGTCCAGGATCACGCCGTCCTCGTCGTCGTCCAGCGGTTCCGGATCGGTATCGAGGATGATGTCGCCGATGTCGTCAAAATCATCCGGCTCCGGCTCCCTGCCCATCTCGAGGTCGATCTCGATGTCCTGTCCCATCAGGCTGTCGTAGATCTCGTCGATGACGTTTTTGTCGAGCTCAAGGTTCTCCAGATAATCCGTCATGTCGGAGTACGTCAGTCGGTTGTGGTTGCTCTTTGCCTTGGCGGACAGCTGTTTGACGATGGCGCTGACGATCTGTTCGTTGCTCAGCCCATGGAGATCCTCCATGGTGAACTCATCGATCCGCTTTTCTTCGGTGTCCTTCTTCTTGTCGGCAGTCATACTCTCATCCTTTCCCTTTTCATTTTTTCGATATCTTCCTGTATCTGCATCAGACGGCGCAGCAGCTCCTGCTGCTCTTCTCCTCCCCCGTCCTCCGCGAGGCTGAATATGTTCAGTATCCGCTGTTCCTCCGCCCGGAGCGCCTCGATCTGCGACCTGTTCAGGCAGTCATCCCAGATCTTCTGCTCGTCGCCCACGGCGGGGATGGTCTCCAGGACCTGCACGAAAGCGGCCCGGTCCCGGTCGTCCAGCACGTCCTCCACCCGGTTGATGTCCAGGGAGCCGTGCTCCGCCACGTCTTCGCTGATGGTGTCCGCGATCCGGCGGCCGATGTCCGTGGTCAGCACCTCCGGATGCCAGTCCAGCTCCTCCACGTAGCTCTCGTTCCTGGTGAGGAGGCGGATCAGGTCCTTCTCGACGCTGCTGAGCTCCTCCTCAGGAGCCTGTTCCTCCGTCCGGGCAGCCCTTCTCGGGGCCTCTGCCGGAGCGCTCTGGCCGCCGATCTCCATGCGGAGCGCGCTCTCGGACACGTCGATGTCCCTGGCGACCTTGCGTATATAGATATCCTGCTCCACCGGGCCCAACGTGGAGAGGACCTCGGCGATCTTCTTGAGACAGGCGATCTTGTCTTCTTCTTTGGTGAGATCGTAGCCCTGCTTGGCGTTCTCGATCTTATAGTCCGCGTACGGCAGGGCATTCTCCACGAGCTGCAGGAAGCCCTTGCGGCCCTCCTTCTTGATGTACTCGTCCGGATCCTTGCCGTTCGTCACGTGCATGACCCTGACCCGGCAGCCCTCATCCCGGAGGATGTCCATGCCCCTGAGGGCGGCGCTGCGGCCGGCGTTATCGGCGTCGTAGCTCAAGACCACGTCCTTGGTGTAGCGCTTGATCAGCCTGGCCTGGTTCTCCGTGAGGGCCGTTCCCAGGGAAGCCGCCACGTTGGTGACCCCGCCCTGATAGAGCCCGATGGTATCCATATACCCCTCGACGAGGATGATGAATCCCTCTTTCGATGCGTCGGAACGGGTCAGATTGAGACCGTAGAGGTTGTTCTTCTTGCGAAAGACCTTGCTCTCCGGGGAATTCAGGTACTTCGGGTTGTCGTTCGGGTCGATGGCCCGGCCGCCGAAGCCGATGACCTTGCCGGAGGTGTTGATGATCGGGAACATGACCCGGTTGCGGAACTTGTCGTAGCAGCGGCCGTTGTTCTCAGAGACCAGTCCGAGCTCCACCAGCAGCTTCTTATCAAAGCCCTTCCCCGTCAGATAGGTGTAGAGGCTGTCCCACTTCTCGTCGGCGTAGCCGATGCCGAACTTCTTCAGGATCTCCGGCCGGATCTCCCGTTTCTTCATGTAGGCGTAGCCCTTGTTCGCCCGCTCCGTGAAGGCCCGGTAGAAGAAGCGCGCCGCCTCCTGGTTGATCTTATAGTAGATGTCCAGGTCCTCGCCGTAGCCGGACCGCTTCTCCAGCTCGATGCCGTACTCGCCGGCGATCTTCTCCACCGCTTCGTTGAAATCCAGGTTGTAGAAGCGCTTGACGAACTCGATAGCGTCGCCGCTGGCGCCGCAGCCGAAACAGGTGAAGATCTGCTTCTGTTCGGAAACAACAAAAGAAGGCGTCTTCTCGCTGTGGAATGGACAGACGCCTTTATAGTTGCTCCCGGCCCTCTTGAGAGGCACCGCGCGGGAGACGATATCCACGATGTTGACCTGTTCTTTCAGGTTGGAGATCGATCTTGCGGTAAAGGACATGGCATGCACTTCTTTCTATATTCTACATATTCTCTGCCATGCCTTGATTTCCTTTTCGGGACTGCAAAAAACTTATGCAAAAAGATCAATAATATCCCGCCTGGAACAGCCCCCGGTAGGTGCTGATGGCGTAGCGGTCGGTCATGCCGGCGATGTAGTCCTTCACCGCCTCATGGATGCCGTCCTGTTCGATGGACGGCTGCTCGCTCTCCGGGATCCGGTCAGGATGGGCGAGGAAATACTCATACAGGGAG
>CADCOV010000261.1 GCA_902803185.1 uncultured Eubacteriales bacterium | reverse complement strand
GCTGCGGGAGGCTCGGGAATATCTGGATACCGTGACGATCCCCGCTCTCGCGGAAGGGGACTGCCTCACGGTCAAAGGCACGCTCTGGCAGGACGAAGAGACGCTGCAGGCCCTCCTGCAGCACTTGGAGACCGAAGCAAATAAGCGGGGTGCCATCCTTTCGCCGGAGAGCTATCTGCTCCCAGCCTACAAGGAGGGGTATTTCTGGCTGACCGGGGCGGCTCTGCCTGCGCTGGCAGCCGCCGGCCCCTGCGGCCGGGTGGGGATCGCCTACGATCCCCTGTCTCTGGCAGCGCCGGGCTGCCCTCCGCTCCGGGAAAACCCGCCCCGGGCCCTGCAGGACGCGTATCCGGCGGACCGCAGGATCGCAGAGGTCCTGGGCATCCGGCGGGAGGACGTCACCTTCCGGCCACTCCCGGAGGGCAGCGGCATCACCTACCTGGTGGAGGGCTTCTCCCCGGAGGGGGAGCCGGTGTTCCGAAGATCCCATGCGTCGTCCTATGCGGCGGTCCCTTATCTGCCCGCCGATCCTGACGCGGGGTACTGCCAGATCGCCCGCTCCTGTATCCGCAGCAGCGTGAACGGGGGAGAAGAGGAAAAGGCTTTCTTCCTGACGGATGCGGAACGGGCCGTGGCCTTCGTCCGGGACGAAGTGCTGCCTGCGGCGGAACAGGTCCTGCGGCGGGCCGGCCGCTTCAAAGAGGCGCTGCTGTTCGGCGGCAGCGAGGTGCAGCAGGAACCGCTGTTCCGCCTCCTCCGGCTGGATATCACGCTGAACGGGCCGGAGATCCGTGGCCCGGAGCCGGAGGATATGATCTCCGCCGGCGAGACGATCGAGGAGAACCTGCGGCCGATGGTGCAGACCTGCTTCCGCCGGACCCTGGCGAAGGCGCTGCCCGGCGCCAGAGTCACCGCGATGGGCGGGATCCTGCCGGCGGTACACGTCCGGGCGGGAGACCCGGAGGTCGAAGCGGGCCTTTACATCGAGGCGCTGCCGGAGAGCGGATGCGCTGATGCGGAGGACGGGGATGCGGCCGGTCCGCAGCCTCATCCGGAGGCGGATGCGCTGATCGGTTACGGGGAATACCTGGCCTGGCTGGAGGAGATCCGGAAGGATCCGGAGGTGCGCGTCTTCCCGGTGGGGAAGACCCTGCAGGGCAGAACCCTCTACGGGGTGGAGCTGATGCCGGACCGCGGGGGCGGGCCGGACGGGAGGAAGACCGTTTTGATCAACGGCCGCCACCACGCCAACGAAGTGTCCGCCAGCAACGCCTTCCTGCTGCTGCTCCGGCGGTTCCGGGACGACGGCGCGTTCAGGGCGCTGGCGAAAAAGGTGCGGATCGTCCTTCTCCCGATGGAGAACGCGGACGGGGCCGCCCTCCACTACGAGCGGGCGAAGGAGCATCCGGAATGGCAGTTCCACGCCTGCTATACGAACAGTCTGGACACCGATCTGATGCAGAATTATTACTGCGGCGAGGCGCCGCCCTGCTGTCCGGAGGCCCAGGCCTTCACGGACCTGCTCCGGGATCTCGAGCCGGTCATGATCGTCGACTGCCACGGCGTTCCCCATCACGAGATGGGCCGCCAGTTCGACGTGATCGGCGGCAGCCGGGCGCTCTGGCTCCCACGCACCCAGATGAGCTGCTTCTATTTCCACATCGAGGACGACGCGTTCCGGGAGAACAAAGCGCTCATGCTGCGGTTCCAGGAGTACCTGGCCGCCCGCTACCGGGAAGATGACGCCTATGTCCGGCGGTCCGCCGGGATGGATGCCGTGTTCTGCAAGTACACGCCTGAGGCGGATCCGCTGGGGGGCGACGCCGCGGACGGGTTACTGCACTATTACGTCCCGAGCCCGAGAAACGACAAGCACCCTTATCCTTCCGTGCGCATGCCGCAGACCGTCAGGCTCATGCTGACGGCGGAGGCGGCGGACGAGACCGCAACGGGGGAGGACCTGCGCAGGGCTGCGGAGCTGCACGAGAGAAATATTTTGGCTGCGATCGACTTCGCGGCGGAGAACCTTTGATAGATCAGGAGGATGTTATGTCTGCGGAAAAGAAGATCGCCGTGCTGGGGATCGAGCTGCCTGAGATGCCGATCACCTCGCCCCTCGTCGACCATCTGATGGTGAAGAAGAGCGGGGACCTGCTCTTTGTGGCGGGGGTCGGCCCGTGCCGCAGGGGAAAGCCGTCCTACACGGGCCGGCTGGTCACCGGGATGAAGCACGAGGCCGGCTACGAAGCGGCCCGGGAGGCCGCCGTGAACGCGCTGGCTTTGATCCGCGCGGAACTGGGGGACCTGGACCGGGTCGGGGAGATCGTCAAAGTCACCGGCTATGTGGCCAGCGACGACGATTTCTATGACCAGCACATGATCCTGAACGGCGCGTCGCACCTGTTCAAGGACGTTTTCGGCGAACGGGGGGAACACGTGTGTACGGCGGTGGGCGTGAACGTCCTGCCGTTCAACGTGCCGGTGCTCCTTGACATGGTCGTTCGCATCAAGACCGACGGAGGAGAGGAAGGAAAATGATCAGACACACGGAAGACATGGAAATGGTGCGCATCCCGAACATGCTGGGCGGGAAGCGGTATGTGGACGGGCAGATCTTCCTGAAACCGGAGGAGTCCATGGGCGCGGGAGCCTTTTTCGGCAAGGCCATCATGCCGCCGGGAGGATCCTTCGGCTTCCACGAGCAGAAATGCAGGCCGGCCGGCGACATGGAGATCTACTACGTGATCAGCGGCAAGGGCCTGGCCTATGAGGATGACCGGGTGGAAGAGATCGGTCCGGGCGACCTCTTCTTCTGCCCGAACGGCCTTTGGAACGGGCTGGAGAACCACGGCGACGAGGACCTGGTGTTCCTCTCCATCCTCCTCTACAAGAACCCGCGGGACGAGACCTCCTGGGGCGGCTATGACTACAGCAAGGGGGGCAGCGAAGGATGAAACGCGGTTTTTCGGGAAATGCATATGACCTGGTACAGGAACCTTCTCAACTCACGGTAAGCCCCTCGGGCCTCAGGGCAGTCTACACGGTGCGCAGCATGAGCACCGGACAGGACCGGTATCGCACGGATCTTTGGCTGGCCGACCCGGGTGAAGGCGCTGTGAGGCGCCTGACGGGCGGCGGTTCCGACCATTCCCCGCTCTGGCTCGACGACGAGACGGTCCTCTTTTCCAGCGGCCGGGAAGCGGGCGGCGGCGAGGAGACGGTCTTCTACCGAATCGGGATCTACGGCGGCGAGGCGGAGGCGTATCTCCGCATCCCCCTTGCCGGGGCGAAGGTCACGCCGCTGGGCGGAGATGCCTGGCTGGTGCGGGCGGAGCGACCTGCCGAAAGCCCGGAGGAGGGCGAAAAGTGGGCCTTCTACGATGAATACCCTTACGTCACCGACGGGGGGTTCGAGGTGAACCGGGTGCGCCGGGCGATCTACCGCTATGACAGCGCCGCAGAGGAGCTCACCTGCCTCACGGCGGAGGAGATGCAGACCTACGATACCTATTTCAGCGGGGACGTGCTCCTGACCGACAGGGGCTTCTACTATACCGGCCATCCGTACACCCGCTGGTACGAGAGCACCTGCGGCCTCTATTTCTACGACTATGAGGCCGGGGAGAGCCGGCTGATCTGGGAGGCCCTTGGCGAGATCCACGCCATGTACCGCTTCGGCGGGCGGATCGTTTTGTCGGTCTTCTTCAAAGGGGAGCCGATGGGCCACACCGGGGCGGTCACCATCTCGGAGGAGGATCCGGCCGACGTCCGGATCGTGGACGCGGACTGGCAGTTCCAACTGGGCGCCGTCCGAGGTGACGCGTTCTGGTACTGCAGAAACGAACAGGCGGAGCAGCATCTGTTCCGCGCGCAGGCCGGCGGAGAGGGCGAGCGGGTGGACACCAGGGAGGTCTCGGTCACCTCGTTGGGGCCTCTCGAAGAGGGCATCCTGTGGATCGGTTACAGGCCATGGGAGCCGGCGGAGGTCTGGTTCCTGAAGGACGGCGGGCTGCAGCAGCTTTCCGCCCACGGCAAAGCGCTGACGGAAGGCGTCAGCCTGTCCCGGGGTACCCGGCTCGAGGCGGAAAATGAAGGCCACTGCATCGAGGGATGGGTCATGCCTCCGGTCGGTCATGAACCGGGCAGGAAGTATCCGGCGGTCGTCAACGTCCACGGCGGGCCTCACGGGTATTTCGGCCGGTCCGTCCATTACGACAACCAGTGGCTCTGCGGGGAAGGGTATTTCGTCATTCTCTGCAATCCGACGGGCTCCACCTCCTACGGCAGGGAGTTCGCGGACATCTCCGGCGAGATGGGCGGCCGGGATCTCAGAGACATCCTGGCCTTCACCGACGCGGCCTGCGGGGCTTTCCCGGACATCGATCCCGCAAGGATCGCGATCACCGGACAAAGCTACGGCGGATATATGAGCAACATGGCGGTGGGGAAGACGGACCGCTTCCGGGCGGCGGTCTCCCGCATGGGGATCAGCAACTGGTTCTCCATGTTCGGCACCGCCATCGACAGCGGCTATACGGAGGGCTGCGTGGGCGGCGATCCGTGGTCGGCCCCGGAGAAGCTGTGGGAGCAGTCCCCGCTGAAATATGTGAGGAACGTCCGCACGCCGATCCTCCTCATGCAGCATCAAAACGACCGCTGCTGCCCGCTGGAGCAGGCGGAGCAGTTCTTCACGGAGCTGTGCCGGATGGGCGTGCCGTCCCGCCTCATGGTGAACCGGGGCTGCGGCCACGGCGGAAGGGCGGTCTCCCAGCTGGTCCACGACATGGAAGCCATGCTGGAGTGGTTCCGAAAGTACCTATAGGGGGTGAAGAGGATGGATATCCTGATCAGAAACTGCCGGCTGATCCCGGCCCTGTCCCAGGCCGGCGCGCCGGAGCGGGCGGACGTCCTGCTGCGGGACGGCAGGATCGCGAAGATCTTCGAGAGCGGCGCGGCGCTGGAAGCCCTGCCTCAGGACGCCGAGGTCTTCGAGGCGGAGGGGCGCACCCTGGTACCGGGCTTCATAGACTGCCACACCCATCTGAATTACGACTATTACAACGGCGTGCTGCGCCTTGACGACTACACGCTCCTGATCGATTCCCTGAAGAGCGCGCGGCTGTACCCGCGGTACGGCGTCACGACGATCCGGGACATGGGCGCGCCGCGGCATGTGGCGCAGACCGTCAAAAAGATGATCGGGGAAGGCCTGGCGGAGGGGCCGCGGATCGTGACCGGCGGCCGGATCCTGACGCCGCTTTCCCGGGCCGTACCGGCGGACCCGTACTGCTTCGTCAAGAACTTTTCCGGCGTCGAGGAGCTGACCCGACTCATCCGGGAGGAGATCGGCAGCGGGGCTGCCTTCGTCAAGCTCTACGCCGTCGGCGATCCGCCGGACCTGCTCCCTGAGGAGCTGGAGACCGCCGTCAGGCTGGCCCACCGGGCCCATCGCAAGGTGGCGGTCCACGCCCACGACGCGGAGGCGATCGCCATGTGCATCGACTGCGGGGTCGACACCATCGAACACGCGACGAAGATCCGGAAGGAGGACGTGCACCGCCTGACCGGCCGGGACGACATCCGGATCGTACCGACGCTGGCGATCCTGTCGCCGAGAGTCGCTTTGTCCGGCAGCACCCAGGAGGCGAAGGACCGGATGCTGGCACCGCTTCTGGAGGCGGGGATCCCGTGCCTGCGCTACGCCTACGAAAAGGGCCTCAAGATGCCGATGGGCACGGACGTGCAGGTGGAGCACTTCGGCGACAACTACGGGCTGGAGCTGCAGATGCGGATCGAGCTGCTCGGCGTCAGCGTGGTCGATGCGCTGCTGATGGCCACCCGGTACGGAGCGGAGACTCTGGGCATAGAAAAAGAGACAGGGTCCGTCGCGGAGGGATTGTCCGCGGACCTTGTCCTTTTGGCGGAGGATCCGCGCTGCCGGGCAGAGGTGCTTTGGCAGCGGCCGGAAGCTGTCTTTGTACGGGGAAAACTGTGGGAGGATCCTCAGGCAGGATGAAGCAGGCCTCTACTGCTCGAGGAAGAGCTTCTCGTAGGTGTCGAAGCTGATGAGCTGGGAGGCGACGTGCTTGTCCGCGAGCCGGGCGGCCTCCTCGTCGTCGCCGGAGATGATGGCGGTCAGGATCGACGCGTGCTCTCTGTTCATGCGGTCGATCTTGCTCTGGCTCATCTCCCACATGCCGTCCTGCTCTAAGGTGTAGATCGCGAAATAGTTGATGCGGTTCCTGGTCGGCTCGATCTGCGCATAGGACTGCAGAAGGAAGCTGTTGTGGGCGGCCTCATAGATGCCGCGGTGGAAACGGCTGTCCGCCGCCAGGAAACGGAACGGATCCTGCTCATTGGCGCAGGCGTCGAGCAGCTGCTGCAGGGTGTCAATATCCGCCTTCCCGCGGCGCTGGGCCGCGAATTCCGCAGCGATCGTATCAAGCCGTTTGCGGAAGTCATGGAGCTGATCGTGCATCAGGCGCGTGAGGAGCGTGACCCGCATGCTGCGGCCGGCGTGTTCGGCGAAGCCGTCGGCGCGCAGGGCGTCGAGGGCGTTGCGGACGGTCGTTCGGCTGATCCCGAAGGACTCCGCCAGATCGACCTCTCTCAGAACCGCGCCCGGGACGAGAGTGCAGGTGATCACCTCTTCCCGCAGGACCGCGTGGATCACTTCGTAAAGGGGAAGGAAGGGATTCTGCTTTTTCAGTTTTTCTACCAGCTGCCGCCGTTCCGCGGCCAGTTGCTCGTTCATGGGACCTCGCTTGTTAATAAATGGAATAATTATCATATATTATACAACGCGGTGCTGCGGCGGTAAAGAGAACATCCAATAGAAATGTCCTTATTTTAGGACCGAAATCGCGCGAATGACCGGGATAAGACACAGGGACGTCCGCGAGTGTAAGATATAACAGGAAGGAAGGCCGCCGCAGAACGGGCCGGCCGAAGCGTGAAGAAAGGACAACGGAAATGTTGAATAAGAACCTTGTTATGGTTCCGGGACCGACCCCGGTCGTGGAGAGCATCAAGAGAGAGATGGGCCGGGACACCGTCGCCCACGGTGATGCGGGTTTTGTGAAAGAATTCAAAGAGGCGATCGAGGGCGCAAAGGAGCTCCTCGGCACGGACGGCGAGGTCTTCATCATCGCCGGCTCCGGCAGCCTGGCCATGGAGATGTCCATCGCGAACAACCTGAAGGCGGGGGACAACCTGCTCGTGATCTCCCACGGCGCCTTCGGTGACCGTTTCCCTGATATCGCAGGCCGCAAGGGCGTCAATGTCGACGTGCTGAAGGCTCCTTGGGGCGAGATCGTGCCGCTGGAAGAGTTCGAAAAGAAGCTGGCGGAGAAGCACTACGACGCGCTGACCGTCTCCCACGTCGACACCTCCACGGCGGTGCTGGCGCCGATCGCGGAGATCGGCGAGCTGATTGCCGAGAAGTCCCCGGAGACCGTCTACATCGTGGACGGCGTCGCCGCGACGGCCGGCGCCAGGGCCTACGTGGACGAGATGAAGATCGACGTCCTGTTCACCGCCTCCCAGAAGGCCTTCGGCGTGGCGCCTGGCCTCGCCATCCTCTGGGCGGGCAAAAAATCCCTCGCCCGTCGGGCTGCACTGGGCACGATCCCTGAGTATTACTGCGACTACGAGAAGTGGATCCCGATCATGCACGATCCGTCCAAGTACTTCGCGACCCCGCCGGTCAACATGATCTGGGCCTTCCGGGAGGCGGTGCGCCTGATCAAAGAAGAGGGCATCGAGAACCGCTACGTGCGCCACGAGAAGCAGGGCGCCGCGTTCCGGGCCGCCCTCAGGGAGCTGGGCTTTGCACTCACGGCCTCCAAGGGCCACGAAGCGCCGACCCTCACCAACTGCCTGTACATGGAGGGAGTGAACGACGCCGAGTTCAGGAAGCTCATGTACGAGGAAGGCGTCACCGTGGCGGGCGCGCTGGGCGAATACGCCGGCAAAGCCTTCCGGATCGGCCACATGGGCAATGCGGACGATTACGACATGGTGACGGCGCTGACGGCGATCGAGCGGGTCCTGGCCAAGCTGGGCGTCTCCGTGGAGTGCGGAAGGGCCGCCGGCGTCTATATGAAGAGAATGACGGACTAAGCGCCGCCCAAAGAATGCATCAAAAAGCCGCCCGGACTTTGGTCCGGGCGGTTTTGTCGTGGGGCGCTTTATGCGATCCGCGTTCAGTCTTCGTTCGGATATGGCTCGAGGAAGGCGTGGAAATGGCGCATCGGCAGGTCTCTGCCCATGGTGATGCGGACGTTCGGGATACTCTCCCTGTCCTCGTAGAGGGCTTTGACCGCGGCGATGACGTAGTCCATGTGCTCCTTGCCGAACATGCTGCGGTTGACTGCGAAGCGGACCACGTTGCAGACCTCCTCCTGCTGCTCCGGCGTCTTGAGGTCGTACTCCATGCTGTAGTCGCCCAGCTCCGCGGTGCGGATGCCGTAGCGGCGGATCAGCTCGATGCTGAAGCCCTGGCCGGCGAACTTCTCGTGCTCTCTCTTGCCGTCGAAGAACTCGGTCATGTTGATGTAGACGCCGTGGCCGCCCGCCGGCAAGACGACGCCCTTGACGCCGGCCTTGTAGAAGCCCTGGGCCAGGTATTCGCACTGCTTGACCCGGGCGTCGAGGTAATCCACGTTCAGGCACTCATATAGTCCCGCGGCGAGGGCCATGATGTCACGGCCGGACATGGCGCCGTAGGAATCGTTGCCGTAGCAGCTGATCTGCTTTACCTTGAGGAGGATGCCGATATCCGTTTTGACGGAGCCGTCCTCGTTGAAGTCGGAGAAGTTCTTCCAGAAGTAGCCCTTGTCCCGGAAGGCCAGGATGCCGCCCATGTTGGCGTGGCCGTCCTTCTTGAGGGAGGCGGTGAAGCCGTCGCAGTAGGAGAACATCTCCTTCGCGATGACGGCGATGGACTTGTCCTGATAGCCTTCCTCGTTCATCTTGATGAAGTAGGCGTTCTCGGCCCAACGGGCGGCGTCCAGCATGAAAGGGATGCCGTACTTGTGGGCGATGCGGCTGGACTCCCGCAGGTTGGCCATGGAGACCGGCTGGCCGCAGACGGTATTGTTGGTGATGGTGGTGTAGACCATCGGGACGTTCTCAGGACCCAGGGCCTCGATGAGCTGCTCGAGTTTCTCGGTGTCCATGTTGCCTTTGAACGGGTTTTTCTCGTAGGAACCGTCCTCCGGGATCTCCCAGAGGAGCTCTTTGTTGTAGAGGTTCCGCGGGACGGAGCCCATCTGCTTGATGTTGCCCTCGGTGGTGTCGAAGTGGCCGTTGGAGGGGATGGTGTAGACCTTTCCCGGCTCCCGGGAGGTCAGAACCTTGCGGACCAGCTCGAAGAGGACGCTCTCTGCCGCTCTGCCCTGCGGCAGGATGAAGGTGTTCGGCCGTTCCATCTGGGCAGCGCCGCCGTTGAAGAGGCCGCCTTCGTACTCGCAGAGATAGAGCTCGTCCATCATCGTCTGCACGTCGCTGCATCCGGTGCGGACCAGATCGATGACCCGCTTCTGGTCGTCGCCCCGCTCAAAGACGTCCCGCAGGGCGTCCAGCAGGACGTAGTAGCCCTTGTTCCGGCCGTAGGACTCGTCGCCCAGCATCAAGGCGGACCACTGCACGTCGGTCATGGCGGTGGTGCCGGAGTCGGAGAGCATGTCGATCGTCAGCATGCCTGCCGGGAAGGCGAATTCGTTATAGTGGGTGGCTTTCAAAGCCTCTTCTCTCTGGT
>CADCOV010000260.1 GCA_902803185.1 uncultured Eubacteriales bacterium | reverse complement strand
TGCTGGCTTTGCTGGCCCTCATCATTCTCATATGGCTGATCCGCATGATCAGCCGGGCGGTCCGCCGTCGTGACGTCCTGCAGGAGATCGACTCCAAGATCACGGACCTCAACGAAAAGGTGAACACCCTGAACCAGAAGCAGGAGGAGCTGATCAGCGCCGACAAGGCGGCGGCGGAGAACAAGACGGCGGCCGAAACGCCGATCCAGGCCGCGCCGGCCATCCCGGCGGCTGCGGCCCCGGCAGTGACGGAGCTCCCGGTGCCGGAGAAGCCGGCGCCGAAGGAGGCGGAACCGTTCCTGTTCGATCCTCCGGCAGAACCTGCGGAGCCGAAGCCTGCGGACCCGCCGCAGAAGCCTGCGGGAGCATCCCCGGCCAAGGCCGATCCTGAGGCGGAGGAGGGCGACCGCATCGAACTGCCGCTGCGCTACTTCAGCCGTGACGCCGCGACAGACAAATACGGCAACGTGTACACGGAAGAGTTGCTGAACAAGCAGATCCAGTAGGGGTCTTCGATTTGGGAGGAAATGATGTATTGCAAGAATTGCGGTAAGAAACTGGGAGATACGGATAAGTTCTGCAGCGCCTGCGGCGCGCGGGTGACCATAGAACCGGAGGAGAAGCCGGCGCCGAAGGCGCAGCGCAAGTCCTTCCACATCACCGGGTTCAACTGGGACCTGGACGGGTTCCCGACCACGGATACCAGCGACGTCGAGACGAAGAAGGACAACGTCTTCAACTGGTCCTCCGTCATGGACGAGCAGAAGCGGAGCCGGCCGGAGAAGGATGAGGTCATGACTGAGGACGAGCTCTTCGTCAAGATCACCAGCGACTCCACCTATAAGAGCCGGGACGAGGACACGGACTTCGACTGGAACCTGGGCACCACCACCCGCATCGACAGGAAGCGCCAGACCCGCCAGCTGGGCGACGATCTGGACAAGATCTTCGTGCCGGTGGCCATCGCGGAAGCGGAGGAGGAGGCCGCCGCCAAGGCGAGCGCGGTTGCTAACGCCCAGTCCCCGAAGGAGACGGATCCGAAGTCCTTCCTGGAGGAGCTGGCTGCGGCGAAGGCCGCGGTGGAGGCTTCCAGAGAAGCGAAGGCAAAGGAGGCGCCTGCCCCTGCGCCGGCAGCCGCCGCGCCGGAGAAGGCAGCGGAGGCCCCGAAGGCGGAGCAGCCGGCCGCAGAGAAGCCGAACAGGAAGATCGACAAGTTCTATACCTTCAACAGAAAGAGCGAAGAATTCCAGGCTCTCCTGGATCAGGAATACGAGCGCCTGAGACAGCGCATCAAAGAAGAATCCGAGGCGGAGGAGATGCTCGCCGCCAAGGAAGAGAAGCTGGAGCAGGCGAGGGAGCGCTGGGAGCGCACCGGTCCGCAGGCGCCGATCACCCCGGCGGAGGACGCTGGATCCCACGTGACCATCAAGTCCGTCCGCCCGAAGCACGAGCGCAAGGAAGAAGCGCCGAAGGAAGCCGAGGAAGACCTCCTGAAGGAGCTCCCGGAGATGCCGGAGGAGGCGCCGGCCGCTGAACCGATCGCCGAAGAGGCCCCGGTCATTGAGCCGGTCATCGAAGAAGCCCCGGTCGAAGAGCCGGTCGTCGAAGAGGCGCCGGTCGAAGAACCGATCGTCGAAGAAGCCCCGGCGGAAGAGCCGGTCGCCGAAGAAGCGCCGGCCGCTGAGCCGATCATCGAGGAAGTCCCAGCTGAGGAGCCGGTCACCGAGGAGACCCCGGCGGAAGAGCCGGCCGCCGAGGAGACCCCGGCGGAAGAGCCGGTCGCCGAGGAAGTCCCGGCGGAAGAACCGGCCACCGAAGAGGCTCCAGCTGAGGAGCCGGTCACCGAGGAGACCCCGGCGGAAGAGCCTGCCGCTGCGGAGATCCCGGCGGAGGAGCTGATCAGCAGAGCCGCTGCCGAGAAGGAAGCCAGAGACGCCGCTGCGGAGCTGGCAGCTGAAGAAGCGCAGCTGGATGCGGCCATCGATGCGCTCCTGGCCGAGACCGGAGAGGCTCCGGTCCTCGAAGAGGAACCGGCTGCCCCGGAAGTCCCGGCGGAGGAGACTGTCATCGAAGAAGCGCCGGCGGCGGAGGCTCCGGAAGAGGAGCCGGTGATCGAGGAGACTCCGGCAGAGGAACCGGTGGTCGAGGAGATCCCGGAAGAGGAGCCGACGGCCGAAGAGACGCCTGCAGAGGAACCTGTGGCTGAAGAGGCCCCGGCCGAAGAGCCGGCGCCGGAGGTGATCCCGGTGGAAGTCCCGGGAGAGGAAGAGCAGCCCCCCTTCGACGGATCCGCGGATAGAAAGATTGCTGCGGAGCAGGAAGAGGGAAAGAAGAGCCTTCATTATACTGATATCTTTGCTGGCGACGATGACGATGATGACGATGATGAGAACCAGGGAAAGGGAAAACTGATCCTGCTGGACATCATCATCGTGCTGCTCGCGATCTGCGTCGTGATCTCCGGCATCCTGGTCTTTGCGGAGGACAGCGCCATCGCGCAGCACATCCGCGGCGGCCTGGACAAGATCATCTCCATCTTCCAGGGCGACGAGGAGACCCCGGAGGAACCGCCGTCGGAGGACAAGACGCCGCAGACTTCCGTGATCCAGAACGCGATCCAGTCCCAGAAGGACCGGAACATGAACGGCAACATCACGGAGATCCTGGAGAACACCGACCTGGCCTTTGACGCTTCCGTGGATTACGGTGTCAGCGGCCTGTCTGATGCTGCAGATTTCATCGATACCCAGTTCTACACCAACGACGAGGGCAAGACCGTGAACCTCAGCGAGGAGCTGGTCGGCACGACCATCGAGTACTTCTCTTCGCTGGTGGAGCGGATGAACAACGGCGACGACGCGGTCCTCAAGCTGATCGATGAGGAGTCCGACCTCTACAAGCAGGTGAACGCCATGAGCGGCGACGGCTCCGTGACCCACGAGATGAGCAAACTCAGGATCGGCGAGCTCAGGGGCAGCGACGGGAAGTACTTCCTCATCGTCAAGACCACCGAATCGACGGACGGCGGCGAGGATGAGGGTTCCACCCGCATCGTCTCCCTGATCACCGGCGAGAAGGAAGCCCGGGTCACAGCCGTGACGGACATCAAATAGAACTACTGTAAGGCGCGGCCATAGAGCCGCGCCGGGAGGATCCCGGTGAAGATAGAATTCGGCAAGAAGAATCCCGCGAAGAAGACGGCCAAAAAACCGCGGGACCCGAAGGCGAGCCGCAGGGCGTCGCTGGTCATCCTGGCGGTGATCATCGTCCTCGCGGTATTCCTTTTGTTGGTCGGTTTTCTGACCGACTGGCTCTGGTTCAAGGAAGTGGGCTACGTGAGCGTCTTCTTCAAGAAGCTGTTCACCCAGCTCAAGTTCGGTGTGCCTGCTTTTGTGGTGCTCGCCGCGCTGATGCAGCTGTACCTGACCCGCCTGAAGAAGGGCTATTTCAGCAAGATCAACTCCCACGAGGTCACGGACCACAAGAAGCTGAACCGCTTCACGGTCGTGATCTCTGTCCTTTTTGGACTGGTCGCTTCCGTGTACTTCGTCAGCAACCTGTGGTTCCAGCTGCTGCAGTTCGTGAACGCCACGGACTTCGGCATCAGCGACCCGCTGTACGACCTGGACATCTCCTTCTACATCTTCCGGCTGGATTTCCTGAGCCGGCTGAATGAGATGATCATCGGGCTGGTGCTTTTGATCGTCATCGCGACGGTGATCTACTACCTGATCCTGCTGGTGATGCACAGCCCGGACCTCTATGAAGAGGAAGAGGCAATCCCGGTGGACGACGGGTCGGAGGATGACCCGCTGCGCCGGATCTTTAACCGGAGCACGGAGCGCCGCCAGCTTTCCAAGAGCAATTTCGAGCAGCTGATGAAGATCGCCTCTGCCCAGCTCACCTTCCTGGGCGTGGTCTTCTTCCTGATGCTGGGGGCCCACGCCTTCCTGGATCAGTTCGACCTGCTCCACACCCATACCGGCGTGGTCTACGGCGCCGGCTACACCGACATCCACGTGACCCTGTGGATGTACCGGATCGAGATGGTGCTGGCGGTGGCCGGAGCGGTCATCACCGCGGTCTCCGTCCGCAAGAAGAACTTCAAGCGCCTCCTGATCGTACCGGCTTTGATGATCTTCACAGGAGCGGCCGGCATGGGCATCGGCGCCCTGGTGCAGAGCATGATCGTCGCACCGGACGAGATCCACAAGGAGCAGGAGTACCTGGCCAACAACATCGAGTACACCAACTACGCCTACGACATCGATGACGTGGAGAGCCGCACCTTCGCCGCTTCCAATTCTCTGGCGGCGGAGGACATCGCGAACAACCCGGAGACCGTGAGCAACATCCGGATCAACGACTACGAGCCGGTCAAGACCTTCTACAACCAGACCCAGAGCATCCGGCAGTACTACACCTTCAACGACACCGACGTGGACCGCTACATGGTGAACGGGGAGTACACCCAGACCTATCTGGCGGTCAGAGAGCTGGACGAGAAGAAGGTGAACGATACCTGGCTGAACCGCCACCTGATGTACACCCACGGCTACGGCGCCGCGGTGTCCCGGGTCGACACGCTGACCTCCAGCGGACAGCCGGACGTCATCGTCAAAGACATCCCGCCGGCGACAAATGCGGAGACCCTCACCATCACCCGGCCGGAGATCTACTTCGGCGAGCTGTCGGGCGACTACATCATCGTGAACACCAACGAGGATGAGTTCGACTACCCGGACGGCGAGGCCAACCACTACACCCGCTACGAAGGGACCGCCGGCATCCGGCTCGGCTTCCTGAACCGCGTGCTCTTCTCCATCCGGGAGCAGAGCATGAAGCTCCTGGTCTCCTCCAACGTCAAGAGCGACTCCAGGATCATCATCCACCGCAACGTGCTGGAGCGGGTCCGGAAGATCATGCCGTACATCAGCTACGAGGATGACCCGTACTGCGTCGTGGCGGACGGCCGGCTCTACTGGATGCTGGACGCCTACACCACCAGCTCCTACTATCCGTATTCCGAGCCGTACAGCGCTGAGATCGGCAGCACCAACTACATCCGCAACTCCATCAAAGTCGTGGTGGACGCCTACAACGGCGACGTCAGCTACTACGTGGTGGACGCGGAGGACCCGATCGCGGTGACGCTGCAGAAGATCTTCCCGACGCTGCTCAAGGACTACAGCGAGATGCCTGAGGCCCTGCAGGCCCATCTCCGTTACCCGAACACGCTGTTCCGGATCCAGGCGGACGTCTACGCCCGCTACCACATGCACAACGTGCAGAACTTCTACCAGAACGAGGACATCTGGGAGGTCTCCCACGAGATCTACGGCACCGAGGAGAAGAAGATCACGCCGAATTACTTCGTCGTGGACCTGCCTGACACGGAGGGCCCGGAATTCGTCAGCATGCTGCCGTATTCCCCGAAGTCCAAGCAGAACATGACGGCGATCCTGCTGACCAGGAACGACGGCGCCCACTACGGTGAGCTGGTGCTCTACGTCCTGCCGAAGAACCGGACGATCTACGGCCCGATGCAGGTCGAGGCCCAGATCTCCCAGAACACCAAGATCTCTCAGGACTTCTCCCTGTGGAACCAGGAGGGCTCCACCTACCGGAGAGGCAACCTGTTCGTCGTGCCGATCGAGGACTCCCTGCTCTACGTGGAGCCGATCTACCTGGAGGCTTCCAACTCCGCGATCCCGGAGGTCAAACGGGTCATCGTGGCCTACGGCGACAAGATCGCCTACGAATCCAACCTGAACGACGCTTTGATCAGCCTCTTCGGGGAGGGGACCGGCCTGGACGGCAATGCGGGCGGCGATCCGGATGCGGTCATCGATGGCGGCACCGGCACCATCGCGGATTACATCACCAAGGCCTCCGCGGCCTACGACAACGCCCAGGCCGCGCTGAAGGACGGCGACTGGGCTGCCTACGGCAGATACATGGACGAGCTGGAGGACGCATTGAAGAAGCTGGAGGCGGCGCAGGGCGGCACAGACACGACGGAACCGGACGCCGCGCAGC
Organism: uncultured Eubacteriales bacterium; assembly: GCA_902803185.1. Classification (GTDB taxonomy): domain Bacteria; phylum Bacillota; class Clostridia; order Peptostreptococcales; family Anaerovoracaceae; genus Eubacterium_B. The sequence continues at coordinate 9,419 of CADCOV010000260.1, read as the reverse complement.
CGGACAGCGGCGCGGATACGCAGACCGACACCGATACCGCCGATCAGGGCGATGAGGAATAGACCGAAATACTTTGCTACAGGAGGGAAAAACAATGCTTCAATTCGATGTCGACAACATGCTGTTTACGATCCCGGCGGGGGAGCACAGTGCGGAAGAGATCAGGAAGACCCTGCGATCTCATCCTGAGGTGCAGTACGTATCCTTTGTGGGCATCGACATCGGCGGCCACGACACGGACGAGAAGATCCCGGTCAAGCTCTTCCTCGAAGATATGGAAAAGATGCTGACCACGGGCGTGCAGACCGACGGCTCCTCCGTCGCCCTGCCGAAGATCGCCACCCTGAACAACGCCAAGGTGGACATCATCCCGGATCTGGACGTGAACTGGTACGTGGATTACAACTACCGCAACATCGACCACCGCCTGGGGCTGCCGGTGGGCACCCTGCGGCTGCCGGCCTTCCTGATCCACAACGACAGCTTCCGCTGCGGCTCCAGAGTCATGCTGCAGGAAGCGCTGGATCACTTCACCGCGGAGATCCTCGCGGCCATGAAGGCCCACCCGTACGTCTTCCGCTACATCAAGGGCGCGGAGAGCGCAGGGGACATCGAGGAGCTCCTGTTCACCAGCGCCACGGAGCTGGAGTTCTGGGTCAAGACCCCGGACGACAAGGGCGACAGAGAGCAGCTCTTCACCGCCCAGGTGCTGAAGGAGCAGTATTGGAAGAGGACCTACGGCGACGTCAGGACCGCCCTGGAGGACACCCTCGCCATCCTGGACCGCTACGGGTTCGGCGTGGAGATGGGCCACAAGGAGGTCGGCGGCGTCAAAGCCAAGATGGGCCACTCCGGCCACTACGACCACGTGATGGAGCAGCTGGAGATCGACTGGAAATACACCGGCGCCCTGCAGGCTGCGGACAACGAGAACATGGTCAAGTACGTGGTGCGTGACATCTTCACCCTCCACGGACTGGACGTCACCTTCATGGCCAAGCCGTTCCCGGGCGTGGCCGGATCCGGCGAGCACACCCACCTGGGCCTGGCCGCGAAGCTGAAGAGCGGCAAGGTCGTGAACCTGTTCGCCCCGGAGAGCATGACGGAGGACTTCCTGAACCCGATCGGCTACGGCGCTTTGATGGGCCTCCTCAAGAACTACGAGGTCATCAACCCGTTCGTCAGCTCCAGCAACGACTCCCTGAACCGGCTGAAGCCGGGCTACGAGGCGCCGGTCTGCATCGTCACCTCCCTGGGCCGCTCCACCATGGAGCCGTCCCGGAACCGGACGGTGCTGGCGGGCCTGATCCGGGACGTGAACAACCCGCTGGCCACCCGCTTCGAGCTCAGGGCGCCGAACCCGAAGAGCAACACCTACCTGGTGCTGACCGCGGCCCACATGGCCATGCTGGACGGCATCAAAGCCTGCCTGACGGCGGAGAAGACCCCGAAGGAGCTGGAGGCTTCGATCTCCAAGCAGCACGGGGAGGAGGACTTCTACCTGGAGACGGAGCGGGAGTACCGCAGCGAGAAGGACGTCTTCGTGGACTACACGCCGGAGGAGCGGGACAGCCTCTTCGGCAAGGCGCCGGCGACGGTGTGGGAGAACATCAAGGCCTTCGATGAGTATCCGGAGAAACTGGAGGTGCTGAAGCAGGGCGGCGTCTTCACCGACCTGATCCTGGACTCCTACCGGGAGCAGATCGTCTCCCAGTGGAAGACGGAGCTCCACGACCGGATCATCCCGAACAACATGGACGTGGTCAGGAGCTGCCAGAAGCTCCACCAGCCGGACGCCTTCTCCGGCGGCTACGACGACAACCGGTGGAGCGAGATCGACCTGCTGCGCCACCAGATCGCCAAGGACGGCGTGACCCAGAAGTCCATTTTGACCCAGATCAAAGAAGCCCTGGACACCGGCGACTACGACCGGGCCTCAGAGCTCCAGACACTTATGACAGATAAGATCGGCGAGCTGCAGCAGCGGTACGCGGACTATGTGAAGAATATTTTATAAGAGTAGAGGTGAAAGAAGATGCTTGACATCAAGAGAATCAGAGAAGAGTACGAAAGCGTTAAAGAGAGAGTGGAGTTCCGCGGCAAGGGCGACTTTGGCCTTCCGAACGTCCGGGCACTGGACGAGAAGCGCCGCGCGCTGCTGGCCGACGTGGAGGCGAAGAAGAACCGCCAGAACACCGTGTCCCGTGAGATCCCGAAGATGAAGAAGGCGGGCCAGGACACGACCGAAATCATGGCGGAGATGAAGGCTTTGTCCACGGAGATCAAAGAGCTGGACGGCCAGGTGGCCGAGATCGAGGCGGAGCTGAAGGAAGCCATGCTGGACATCCCGAACACCCCGGGCCCGCTGGTCCCTTACGGTGAGGACGACAGCGAGAACGTGGAAGTCCGCAAGTTCTCCGAGCCGACGAAGTTCGATTTCGAGCCGAAGGCCCACTGGGAGATTGGCCAGGACCTGGACATCCTGGACGTGGACCGCGCCGCCAAGCTGGCGGGCACCCGTTTCACCGTCTACAAGGGCCTGGGCGCCAGACTGGAGAGAGCCTGCATCAACTTCATGCTGGACCTGCACACCTTTGAGCAGGGCTACACCGAGATCCTGCCGCCGTTCCTCGCGAACCGCGCCACGATGACCGGTACCGGCCAGCTGCCGAAGTTCGAAGAGGACATGTTCTACGTCCCGCAGAAGGACTTCTTCCTGATCCCGACGGCGGAGGTGCCGCTGACCAACCTGCACTCCCAGGAGATCATGGACGAGAGCGAGCTCCCGATGTACCTGACCGCCTACACCCCGTGCTTCCGCGCCGAGGCCGGTTCCGCCGGACGCGACACCAGAGGCCTGATCCGCCAGCACCAGTTCAACAAGGTCGAGATGGTCAAGGTCTGCACCCCGGAGACTTCCTGGGATGAGCTGGAGAAGCTGACCGACAACGCCGAGGAGATCCTGCAGAAGCTGGGCCTGCCGTATCACGTGGTCAGACTCTGCTCCGGCGACATGGGCTTCTCCTCCGCCATGACCTACGACATCGAGGTCTGGATGCCGAGCTACGGCCGCTACGTGGAGATCAGCTCCTGCAGCAACTGCACCGACTTCCAGGCGAGAAGAGCGGGCATCCGCTTCCGCCGCGGCGGCAAGGGCAAGCCGGAATTCGCCCACACCCTGAACGGCTCCGGCCTCGCAGTGGGCAGGACCGTCGCCGCCATCCTGGAGAACTACCAGCAGGCGGACGGCAGCGTCGTGATCCCGGAGGTCCTGAGGAAGTACATGGGCGTCGATAAGATCGAGGCAAAGGATCTGTAAGATCCGGAACGCGCCGGCGGGCTGCCGGCGAAGACAAGTGAACCGCGGGCCCGGCCACAGGCCGGGCCCTTTCAGAAGAAGGCGCAGGCAGCGCCTGCAAAAGCGAAAGGATTCCCTACGTGATCCGACTGATCAAAACGATCATCAGCAAGATCTTCAACCGCATGACGATCCTCGCCGTCCTCATCCTGACACAGATGGCATGGCTGGGACTGCTCTTCCTGCGCATCGGCTTCTACACCACCTACACCCAGGTGTTCTTCACCATCATCGCGGTGCTGGTGGCTTTGTTCGTGATCTACAGGGACGAGAATCCGGCGTATAAGCTGGGTTGGATCGTCCTGATCGCGATCCTGCCGATCCTGGGGGTCGCCATGTACGGCTTCTTCGGCAACAAGCGGCCGAGCCGCAGGCTCCGGGTCAGGATCCTGCCGGAGGAGGAGAAGCACAGGAAGGACCTCGTGCAGGTCCACGATCTGGATGAGATCCAGAGCAGCCGGCTCCAGCGGACGATGGACTACATCGCCAAGAAGGGGCCGTATCCTGCCTGGTACGGGACCCGCACCCGCTACTATCGGCTGGGGGACAAGGCCTTCCCGGAGATGCTGGCGGACCTCAGGCGGGCGGAGCACTTCATCTTCCTGGAGTACTTCATCATCGCAAACGGCGAGATGTGGGACGAAGTGCATGCGATCCTGAAGGAGAAGGCAGCGGCCGGTGTAGACGTCAGGCTGATCTTTGACGACGTGGGCAGCATGGAAAAGCTGCCGCGGAACTTCGCCGCGCAGATGGAGGCGGAGGGGATCAAGACCCTGGCCTTCAACCCGCTGCGCCCGGTGGCCTCCCTGGTCTACAACAACCGGGATCACCGCAAGATCCTGGTCATCGACGGCTACATCGGCTACACCGGCGGCTTCAACATCGCCGACGAATACATCAACCGGATCGTCCGCTTCGGCCACTGGAAGGACAGCGGCCTCAGGCTGGAGGGCATGGCGGTCTGGAACTTCACCGTCATGTTCCTCACGCTGTGGAACGCCTTCCGGCCGACGGAGGAGGATTTCACTCCGTATCACCCTCATGTCTGGCACCCGGAGAGCTTCGACAGCGACGGGTTCGTGCAGCCCTTCTCCGACTCCCCGCTGGACGACGAGAACCTGGGAGAGAACACCTACCTGGAGATCATCACCCAGGCGGAGGACTACGTCTATCTGTACACCCCTTACCTGATCCCGGACAACGAGATGGTCGCGGCCCTCACCCTGGCGGCAAAGCGGGGCGTGGACGTGCGGATCGTCACACCGGGGATCCCGGACAAGAAGCTGATCTACCGCCTGACCCGCTCCTACTACCGGCCGCTGCTCAAAGCCGGCGTGCGGGTCTACGAGTACACCCCGGGCTTCATCCACGCCAAGTCCATCCTGGCCGACGACCGGATCGGCGTGGTGGGGACCATCAACATGGATTACCGCAGCCTCTACCTGCACTTTGAGTGCGGGACGCTGATGGTGGGCTCCAGCGCCCTCCGCGGCTTGAAGGAGGACTGCATGGCCACCTTCTCCCGGTCCCGGGAGATCAAGGCGGAGGACCAGACCTTCAGCTTCTTCGGCATTCTCTTCGACGCCGTGCTCAGAGTCATGGCGCCGCTGCTGTAGAGGCATCCCGAAAAGGAGAGGACATGCTCTCAAGGAAACGTTTGACAACCTGGATCTCCGCGGGGCTGGCCGCTTTGCTGCTGGCGGGCTGCAGCATGCTCCCGGGCGGCTCGGACCGGCCTGAGGAGGCGGTGCTGCCGGGAGAGGGGGAGGACCCGCTCACCGGGATCGCCTACGCCGCCGACACGGTGTACAGCTACCTGTACGACGAGGAACTGTCATCCCTGAATTACCTCAAGGCCTTTACGGCGGAGGAGAAGCGGGCCGCGGCGAACTTCGCCGACGGCCTGACCGAGTACGACGCGGACGGGAACGTGGTGCCGTGCCTGGCCGAGAGCTGGGAGGTCTCGGAGGACGGACTCACCTGGACCTTCCACCTGCGGGAGGACGCCTTCTGGGTCGACTGCGACGGGAACGAGGCCGCGCCGGTGACCGCCGGGGACTTCGTCTTCGGAGCCCGTCTGGTGGCAGACCCGGACTTCGGCGTCAGAGAACCGGAGATGCTGATCTCCTACGTGGAGGGCGCCATCGAACTATATAATAAGGAAGAGACGGACCCGGAGACCCTGGGCGTCAAAGCCAAGGACGACCACACCCTGGTCTACCGGCTGCAGCAGCCCTGCCCGTTCTTCCCGGCGCTGGTGACGGACAGCTGCTTCCTGCCGGTCCGGGAGGCCTTCTATGAGGCCCTGCCGGAGGGGACCTTCGGCACCGCCCGGGACAAGCTCCTCTACTGCGGTGCCTACACCTGCGCGGACTGGACGAAAGGCATCGGCTTCACCTGGGCGAAGAACGAGGCCTACTGGGATGCGGCAAACGTCCACGTGACGGCGGTGGAAGGGACCTTCGACGAGCGGGCGCAGGCCAACGGCCCGGCCCTCTATATGGAGGGAAAGGTGGACGCCTGCAGCCTCTCCGGCGACACGCTGACCGCCTGGATGGAAGGCGACAAAGTCAAATACGTCCACCCGACGGAGCCGATGGGCGCCGTCATGTACCTGCTCTTCGACTTCGCACCGGCCTTCGACGACGAGGCGGCCTCCGAGGCCTACCGGGCCGCCGTGAACAACAAAGACTTCCGCAAGTCCCTGTTCTACGGCCTGGACCGCAAGGCCTCCATCGTCGCCTATGACCGCTACGCCCCGGAGCAGGCGGCCCGGAGCCGGATGACGCCGGCGTATTTCGCCCGCACCGCAGGGAAGGACTACGAGGAGATCGGCGAGGCAGCGGCCTACACCGCCGATGCCTTCGACGGGGAGAAGGCGCTGGAATACAAGGCCAAGGCGGCCGCGGCCCTGGAGGAAGCGGGAGTATCCCTGCCGATCCGGATCCCGCTGTACCGGGACCCGCGGGAAACGGGCCAGCAGGAGGCCTTCGGCCTTCTGGAGACCCAGCTCGAGGGGCTGCTCGGCACCGACTACATCGACATCGAGGTCCTGGAGGGACCTTCTGCGGAATTCATCGCCCGGATCCGCCGCACCGGCCGCTGGGGCCTCTACGAAGCGGGTTGGATCCCGGACTACCCGGACCCGGCCGCCTGTTTCGAGCCCTTCGGCTACGGCTGGAGCTTCGGCTTCCTGGAGAAGATCGAAGGGGAGGCGTACAGGACAGGCAAAAAGTACCGGGAGTACGACCTGCTCACCGGCCTGATCACGGACGAAGCGCTGGTGGGAGAGCTCCAGACCGTCTTCATGTCCCTGGTGGAGAAGGCCCGGGCGGAGACGGAGGACCCGGTGAAGCGGGCCGAGCTCTTCTCCAAGGCGGAGGCTTACGCGCTGGAGGAGGCTTTGTTCCTCCCGTACCGGCAGGTGAACGAGGGATACGCCGCCTCCGACCTGACCGTCTTCGACGGGGAGCGGGCGGTGTGCGGCCTCTGCGGATACAAGCTGAAGGGACGGCACCTCCTGGTGAAGTCCTACGATCTGGAGGAATACGGGACGGCGGAGGCTGCCTGGCGGGCGGCCCGGTCCTGAGAAGGGAGCAGCCATGGAGCGAAACATCGATCGTGCGACCCTGACCGGGTTCCTGACGGCCCACGCAGCCGGGGAGAACGTCTCCTTCCACATGCCGGGCCACAAGGGCCGCCGGCTCTTCGACGAGGCGGGGATGGGGCCGGTGCTGGACCGGCTCGCGGATATGGACATCACGGAGATCGAGGGTGCGGACAACCTGTTCGAAGCGGAGTCCGTGATCCGCAGCGTGATGGACCGCTACAAAGCCCTCTACCGGGCGAAGGAGAGCTTCCTCCTGGTGGGCGGCAGCTCCGCGGGCATCCTGGCGGCGATCATGACCGCGGTGCCGCGGGGCGGGAAGATGATCATCGCCTCCAACTGCCATAAGTCCGCGGTGAACGGCATGCTCCTGGCGGGCGCGGTGCCCCATTACGTGAGCCCGGCGCTGCTGCCGGAGGCGCCGATCAGCGGGCCGGTGACGCCGGAGGCGATCGAGCGGGCGGTCCGGGAAGTGCCGGAGGCGAAAGCGGTCTACCTCACCAGCCCGAACTACTACGGGATCATGAGCGACATCCCGGCCATCGCCGAGATCGCCCACCGGGCGGGCATGGCTTTGATCGTGGACCAGGCCCACGGCGCCCATCTGACGCTGATGGGAGACCCGTACGATGCCTGCGCCGGCGGCGCGGACGCGGTGATCATGAGCACCCACAAGACCCTGGCTTCCTTCACCCAGACGGCGGTGGCCTGCCTCTACGGGGACCGGATCGACGCTGACCGGTTCGCGGAATGCCTGCAGATGATCGAAAGCTCCAGCCCGTCCTACATCCTGATGGCGTCCCTGGATCTGAACGCGGCGCTGCTGGAGGAGCGGGGAGAAGCCCTGGCCGCCGCCTGGCGGGAGGAGCTCGCCCGGTTCTACGCTGCGGCGGAGGCGATCGAAGGCCTCAAGGTCCTGCGCCACCCGATGCACGACCTCACCAAGATCAACATGGATATGAGCGCCCTGGGGCTCACCGGTCTGGATCTTTCGGCAGCGCTCCGGGACTACGGCATTTTCACCGAACTGGAGGTGGGGACGATCTCCATGGGCATGACCGGGATCGGGAACCGCCGGGAGGATTACGACCGGCTCCTGGCCGCCCTTGCGGACATCGCCGAACAGCAAATGCGCCGGGGCGCCGGGCCGCTCCCGAAGGAGGAAGGGACGGCAAGCCCGCTCCTCTACGAGCACCGGAACGTCACCGCGATCCCGGAGAGCCGGGAGAAGGTCCACTGGACCGAGGCGGCGGGCCGGATCTCCGCGATGGCGGTCATCCCGTATCCGCCGGGGATCCCTCTCCTGGTCCCGGGCGAGGTGATGGACGAAGAGGCTCTCGCTTACGCGGCTTCCCTGCGGGCCGCCGGGGTCAAGGTCATCGGCATAGATGCACAAAGGTTTGTGTTCGCCGGAAAAAAATAGACCCGTACCCCCACAAGAAATGCATCGGCCCCGGCATCGCCGGGGTCTCGTTTTGCGGTCAAAACGGCCGTCCGGCAGGGGTTTTTCCACGCTATGCGGACGGAAACGAAGGGTTTTTGCCCCTGTACCACCGGTATGGGGGCTTTTTCCTCCCTGCTGACGGCGGCAGGACGGCGGAGAATGGCGCGGAATGGAGAGTTCCAACCGGGAAACCGCCGGAACCGGCCCGAAAAGGGCGCTTTTCCGACGAAAAAGCGGGGCGGACGGCAAAATTCCATCCAGGAAATGGCACAAAATGTATACCAAATGTGGAAGATGTTAGCCTTGACAACACAACATGTGGTGTTATAATAAACTCGGATGATTTTGCGGGAGGAATAGCGAAATGAGAGTATCCATGGCGGGTGCGATCCGCCACTCCTCGGTCAACGGACCGGGGGTGCGATATGTTTTGTTCCTGCAGGGCTGTGCCCACGGATGCCCGGGCTGCCAGAACCCGGAGACCCACCGGATCGGGGACGGCACCTGGCGGAAGACGGAGGACGTCATCGCCGAGATCCTCGCCACCCGGTATCTGGACGGGATCACCCTCTCGGGGGGCGACCCCCTGTATCAGCCGGAGGCGGCAGGGGAGATCGCGGAGAAGGCGCAGGCTGCCGGACTCGACGTCTGGATGTACACCGGCTGGACCTTCGAGGAGATCCTCGCCGGCAAGGCGGGTGAGGCCGCCATCGAGGCGCTCCGCCACGTGGACGTCCTGGTGGACGGCAGGTTCATCCAGTCCCTTCGCAGCGAGGAATGCCTGTGGAGGGGCAGCACCAACCAGCGGCTGGTGGATGTGAAAAAGAGCCTTGCGGCCGGCAGCTACGTGCCGGCGGAGGCATGAGATAGAGAAAGATAGAACAAGAGCGTTATTTGGAGGTAAGAAACATGGAGAATGTCATCCGCAGAGATGGAACGGCGGTACCTTTTGATCAGACCAGGATCGAGAACGCCGTCGCGAAGGCCTTTATGTCCACCGACGAGATCGA
>CADCOV010000259.1 GCA_902803185.1 uncultured Eubacteriales bacterium | reverse complement strand
GCGACCTCCAGGATCGTCTGACCCGGAAGACCGGTGACTTCTCTGCCATCGATATTCAATCTGAATTTGTTCATGGTCAACTCTCCTTTCCTACTCCTTGATGATCGCGTTGAACTTGCAGTTCTCCATGCACTTTCCGCACTTGATGCAGACGGACTGATCGATCGTGTGCTGCTGCTTGATACCGCCGCTGATCGCCTGGACCGGGCAGTTCTTGGCGCATCTGGTGCATCCCACGCACTTGTCGGTGATCTCGTAGTGGATCAGAGCCTTGCAGGACTTGGCGGTGCACTTGTGACGATAGATGTGATCCTCGTATTCGTTGCGGAAATATCTCAGAGTGGTCAGGACCGGGTTCGGAGCCGTCTGTCCCAGGCCGCACATCGCGCCGTCCTTGATCTTGCCGGCCAGCTCTTCGAGGAGCTCGATGTCGCCATCTCTGCCCTCTCCGTTGGTGATGCGCTCCAGGATCTCCAGCATCCTCTTGGTGCCGATACGGCAGTAGTTGCACTTGCCGCAGGATTCCTTCTTGGTGAAGTCGAGGAAGTACCTGGCCATGTCGACCATGCAGGTGTCCTCGTCCATGACGATCATACCGCCGGAACCGACGATGGCGCCGGTCTTGACGATGTCCTCATAGGTGACCGGGGTGTCCGCCAGGGATTCCGGTACGCAGCCGCCGGACGGGCCGCCCAGCTGCACGGCCTTGAACTGTCTGTCGTTCTTGATGCCGCCGCCGATGTCCTCGATGATCTCGCGGATCGTCAGGCCCATCGGGACCTCAGCGAGGCCGGCTTTGCGGATCTTGCCCGCCAGGGCGAAGACCTTGGTGCCGTTGGATTTCTCGGAACCCATGGCAGCAAAAGCCTCACCGCCGTTGTCGATGATCCAGGACACGTTGGCGTAAGTCTCGACGTTGTTGATGTTCGTCGGCTTCTTCCAGTAGCCTTTCTCGGCCGGGAACGGCGGCTTCAGGCGCGGCATGCCTCTCTCGCCCTCCAGGGACGCGATCAGAGCCGTCTCCTCGCCGCAGACGAACGCGCCGGCGCCCGCCTTGATGCGGATGTCGAAATCAAAACCGGAGCCGAAGATGTTCTTGCCCAGGCAGCCGTGCTCTCTGGCCTGCTGCATGGCGATCTCCAGTCTCTTGATGGCCAGCGGATACTCCGCGCGGCAGTAGATGATGCCCTCGGTGGCGCCCATGGCGTAGCCGCCGATGATCATGCCCTCCAGGACGGAGTGCGGGTCGCCCTCCAGGACCGCTCTGTCCATGAACGCGCCCGGATCGCCCTCGTCCGCGTTGCAGACGACGTACTTCTCGTCCGCCTTGTTCTGCCTGGCAGCGTTCCACTTGAACCAGGTCGGGAAGCCCGCGCCGCCGCGGCCTCTCAGTCCGGAGACCTTGATGACCTCGATGACCTCTTCCGGCTCCATCTCGGTGACCACCTTGCGGGTCGCCTCATAGCCGCCCACCGCCAGATAGTCCTCGATGTGTTCCGGGTTGATGACGCCGCAGTGTCTCAGGACGATCCTCTGCTGGCGGTCGATGAAATTCTTGTCTCCCTGGGTGATCGCCAGCTCTTCCACCGGCTTACCGCCCTTGATGTGGCCGTCCACGATGGCACGGACCTTGTCAGGCTGGACCTTCACGTATCTGGTCATCATACCGTCTTCTTCGTAGACGTCGACGATCGGCTCCAGATAGCAGGTGCCGACGCAGCCGGTGTAATCGATCTTGACGTTCAGGTTCTCCTCGCCTACGATGCGGAGGAATTCCGCCTCGGTCTTCTTGGCGCCGGAAGCGATGCCGCAGCTTCCCTGGCCGATCACGACTTTAGATACTGCCATCACTGCACCTCCTTCGCCTTCGCCGCCAGCTCATCCAGGACGCGGGTGACCTTGTCCTTGGTGAGTTCGCTGTAGACCTCTTCGCCCTCCGCGGACTGGATCATCATGACCGGCGCCAGGGAGCAGCAGCCGAGGCAGGCGACCATGTTCAGGGTGAACAGGCCGTCCTCGGTGGTCTCGCCATTGCCGATGCCGAGGTGTTCCATGACCGCTTCGCCGATGGTCTGGGAGCCGTTGACGTGGCAGGCGGTACCCTGGCACATCATCAGCAGATACTTGCCGATCGGCTGGAGACGGAACTGGGCGTAGAATGTCGCTACGCCGTAGATTTTAGCCGGAGCGATCCCCGTCATCGCGGAGATGTAGTTGATCGTGTCCAGCGAAAGATATCCATATATGGACTGCGCCTTCTGCAGGATCGTGATGAGGCTGCCAGGCACCTTTGCGTATTCTTCCAATACCGGCGCGAGCTCTTCAAAACCCGCGGACGATACGGATGCGCCGCACTTTTCGCACATAATTGACCTCCTGTTTCATTTTGCTAGTCGTGTAGAAACCCACGATAAATATTATACAAAAAAGCATGTGTCAATTCAATTTACACATGCATGAAAATGAGTACATTTTTGGTGATGGCGCTATATAACGGAACGTGCGAACCGCTTTTGGTTCGTCATATAATTAACGTGTCGTTTTCGGTTCAGTTTCCCCTTCCCGCTCCTTCCTTCCGCCGGTCTCGCTGATCAAAAGCGCCGCCAGCATCAGGGCTGCGCCGAGGTAGGCCTTCGGACTCAGGACCTCGTGGGCGAAGAAATAGGCCACGACGGAGGCGAAGACCGGCTCCAGGGTGAAGATGATCCCCACGTGGGAAGGATCCGTGTACTTCTGGGCCACCGCCTGGACGATGAAGGCGACGCCGGTGCAGAACACCGTCAGGAAGGCGGTGCAGAACCAGACCCGCCCGCTTCCCGGCAGATGCGGACTCTCGAACAGCAGGGACAAAAGCAGCATGAAGACGCCGGTGAACCCCAGCTGGAACACGCCGAGCTGGAAGGCGTCCACCTTCTCGTTGGAGACCGCCTTGTCGGTGATCAGAAGGTCGATGGCGTAGCAGATGGCGCACATCAGGCTCAGCAGGTCCCCCTTCAGGTTCGCCGCGTTGATGGAGAAGTCGTCCTTCAGGGTCAGGAGCGTGATCCCGACGAAGCTCACGAAGATGGCGAAGGCCACCCTCTTCTCCGGCTTCCTGCGGAAGACCAGAAAGCCGATGATCGGCACGAAGATCACCGTCATCGCGCACAAAAAAGCGGCGTTGGACAACGTCGTGTAGAGGACGCCGCAGGTGGCGCCGATGTAGACGAAGGTCAGGGACGCGCCCACCGCCAGTGCATATAAAAGGGTGGTCTTGTTCACATTTTTGATCTTAGGAAACGCGATCGCGCCGGCGACGGCGAAGGCCCCCAGAAACCGGAAGGCGTTCAGGGTGAACGGCCCCAGATCCTCCAGGGAGATGTCCATCATATAATAGGACACGCCCCAGCAGAGGGTCACCAGCACCAGCATCAGATCCGCTTTGTGTTGACGATCCATATCTATCCTCATCCTCAGATCCCGGCGATGAACAGCTCCAGCGCCAGCCGCGGCCTGAGCAGGCCCGTCTTGATCTGACGCTCCAACTGGTAGGCGCTGCTGAGGATCTCTTTCAGTTTTTCCACGGAGAACTTCTGGGCGTGAGGCATCATCTTCCGGATCCGGTAGTCGCTCTTGATCCCCAGGCGCGTCGCCATGTCCGGGATGCTGATGCCGTCCTCCCGCATCTGCTTGACGGAGAGCATGAGCTCGAACTGGGAGACGATCAAAGCGATGAGCCCCATAGAGTCGTTCTCGTCCGTCAGGATGTTATAAAGGAGCGCGTAGGCCTTGTCCCTGCGGCCGCCGCTGATGCCGTCCAGCAGGTCGAAGACGAAGGTGTTCTCATCCCCAAGGACCACTTCGCTGATATCCGAAGGCCTGATCTCCCCTTCGCAGTAGGCGGCCAGCTTCCCCAGGTCGTTATCGAAGGCGTAGAGATCGTAGCTGCTCTCCCGGTTGAAATAGCCGGTCTCGTCGACCAGGTCCCTCAGGGTCCGGTCGCTGATGGAAAGGCCCGCCCCCCGGATCCGCTTCCGGGCAAAGGACAGGAGGTCCGGCTGCGGGAGCCGGTCGAATTCGTAGATCCTGCCGTTCTTCCCGATGGCCTTGGCGATGCTCTTTCCGGTCTCGATCTCGCCGGCGGTGAAGATCAGCAGGGCGTGCTCCGGCACGTGGCCCAGATAGTCGATGAGCCGCTCCCGGTCCTCCAGCAGGAGCACCTTCGGGTCCTCGTTCGTCAAAGCCTTGAGTCCCCTCACGACCACGACCTTCCGCTCAGAGAGCAGCGGGAAGGTCTCGCATCCCTCGATGATGGAGGTGACGATGGTGTCCCGGATCATCTCGTCCGCCTGCAGCTCCAGATAATCCAGGCTGCGGGAGGCCTCCTCCGTGCAGCGGCTGACCAGGAGGTTCGCCGCCCAGCGGACCAGGTACTGCTCGAATCCGCACAGCAAAAGGACGCCGGGGATATCCCCGGCCTTCAGATCCTCGGTGATCCGTCTGAACGCGTGCTTATCCGGTTTCTGTCCGCCCTTGGCCATGCCCTTCTCCCTTCTGGGTGCAGATGGTGTATCCGCCGTCCCGGATGATGACGCCCACCGCGCCGTCCCGGTCCGTCCTGTATACCATTATACCGTTCTCCTCCATTTTTTCAATGACCGACGGGGCCGGATGGCCGTAATTGTTTTTGCCCACGGAGATCACCGCCGCCGTCGGGGACACCGCCGCGAGGAAACCGTCGCAGGTGCTGAAACGGCTTCCGTGGTGGCCCACCTTCAGGATGTCCGCCCGGAGGGCGTCCGTGCCCTCGTAACGCGCCAGCAAAGCCCGCTCCCCCTCCTCCGTCAGATCCCCGGTCACCAGGATCCGGACGCCCCGGTCCGCGACCAGGAACACCATGCTGGTGTCGTTCTCGTCCTCCGGATCGAAGCCCCGCTCCAGGGGCCAGAGGATATCGATATAGCGGTCCTCCGAGAAGGTGATCCGCTCCCCCGCCTCCCCCTCGGTCACCAGCCGCTCCACCGGATACACTGCAGCGAGCTGCTGCAGGCCCAGGAAGTGATCCATGTGCAGGTGGGTGGCGAGGGCCAGCTCCACCCGGCCCCTGCGGTTTTTGAGGAGGTAGGGCTTCAGCACCTCTTTGCCCACGTCCATGTTCTGCCGCCCGCCGCCGTCGATCAGGATGTCCTCCGCGCCCCAGCGGATGTGGAAGCAGTCCCCCTGCCCCACGTCCACGAACACCGCGTCCGCCCGGTCGAAGGGGGTGCTGTCCAGCCAGCCCGCGAAGAGGACCGCCAGGGCGAGAAGCCCCGCCGCAGCCCCGAGCCTCCGCCTGTCCCTGCGGAAGGCGGAGACCGCGAACTCCTCGGAGCTGAGATATAGGGCTGCGCCGTAGCCCGCCGCCAGGAGCGTGAGGGGCGGACTCGCAACGTCCTGCAGGAGCCTTCCCTCCGCGAAGAAGACCTCGTTGATCCAGACCGTCATCCGTCCCAGGGCGCCCAGGGCCGCTGCCGCGGGGCCGGGCACGGACGCGCCAGCCAGGGTGAGGAAGAAACCCGCCATCCCCAGGGGCACGAAGAGCCCGGTCAGGAAGATCACCGGCACGTTCGCCAGGAGCCCTGCGGGAGAGAGGTGGTTATAGGCCCAGGCCGTATAGGGCAGGATCGCCGCCTGCACGGAAAGCGCCGCCGCCGGGCCCTCCTTCATAACCAGCTTGAACCGGGGGATCAGAAAGGTCATCCCCAGGACCGCGAGGAAGGACATCTGGAACCCGCCGGAGAAGATGATGTAGGGCCGCGCCAGCATCATGGGCAGGGACACCGCGGCGAGGGCCGACAGGAGGTCGAACCGCCGGTCCAGCCGCTCCGCCGCCAGCTTGAGCAGGATGATCCCCACCGCCCGCAGGACGGAGGCCGGCCACATGGCAGCGGTGCCGTAGAGCAGCAGGAAGATCGGGAACGCAGCGGTGAGCAAAGCGCTCCTGCGCTTCTTCTGCAGGGTCTCGAACAGGCCGTAGAGGACGCCGATGTGAAGGCCGCTGACCGCCAGCACGTGGGCGGTCCCGTTGTCCCGGAACGCCTCCAGCGTATCCTCCCCGATGTTCTCCTCCATTCCGAAGAGGATCCCCGCCGCCAGCGCCCGCTCCTCCGGCCCTTCGGCCACCCGGTCCAAAAACGCCTCCCTCGCCCCCGTCAAAAAGGCGAGAAGTCGGCAGAGCGCTCCCTCTGGGGGGCCGGTGACCTCCACCGCATCCGCCCGGAGGAGGACCGCGATCCCCCTCCCCTTTAGGTATCTGCGGTAGTCGAAGGTCCTGGGATTTCCCGCCTCCCGGGGAAGCTCCGGCGTCCCGGTGAGCTGAACGGGCCTGCCGGCCAGGTCCTCCGGACCGTATCCGCCCGGCTCTGCCTTGACGAGCACGGTCTCCCGGATCTCGCCCGCGCCCCTTACGCGGTTCACCCTGACCGTCAGGGTCAGCCCCGTCTCTTCCTCCTGGGCGGTCATGACCATCCCCCGGCAGAGGACCTGCTCTCCCGCCAGGGCCGCGAGGGGGCTTCCGGAAAGTGCGGCGGTCTCCAGGAGCATCACCGCTGCCCCGGCCGCAAATGCCGCCAGCAGCGTCCATTTGCCGCCGAACCCGAGGCACACCAAAAGAGAGAGCGCCGCTGCCGCCCCCAGGGCGGGCAGCCAGCCCTTCTCCATGCCGGCGTAGGCCGTCAGGATCCCCGCCGCCGCTGCCGCGGCATACCATACTGCCTGCCTCCTCATCGCTTTGATCGATCCGGGACAGCAAGCGTACCACATTCCCCATAGACGCGCAAGGGCCGCCGTGACGCAGCGCCCAAAAACGGTAGTATATATGGTAGTATATAAAGAAGAGATGGGTCCCTGGATTTCTTAATAAAGTATGAACCCGCTATACTTTACAAAAGCATTATGGTATAATAATTTGAACTATTATATTTGGTTATGAAAGGATATCGGCTTATATGCGAAAGAAGACAAACAATGGCGCCGCCCCTAAGGAGCCGGCAGCCACTGCGAACATCGAATCCACTTCGACCGGTACCGCTGTCAAGGGCCGGCGTCATCGGAAGCGGAAAAAGTTCGGGATCCTGAAGACACTCCTGATCCTGTTCCTCATCGTCGTCGCCGCCGGCGTATCGACGGTGTCCTGGTACGTCTACAAGACCCTCTCCAAGGCACCGGCCATCGATCCGACGACCCTCTACGATCTGCTGAACCAGTCCACGGTCATCTACGACGACCAGGGCGAGGAGATGGACACCATCTTCTCCTCCGGCGGCAACCGGGACAACGTGACGATCGATCAGATCCCGGTCCACGTACAGAACGCCTTCATCGCCCTGGAGGACAAGTCCTTCCGGACCCACCACGGCTTCAACGTGATCCGTATCGTCGGCGCCGTTCTGGAGAAGCTCCGCCACGGCGGACAGATCAGCGGCACCAGTACCATCACCCAGCAGCTGGCCAGAAACCTGTACCTGCCGGACACCCAGTTCGACTACGACTACGGGCGGAAGATCATCGAGGCCTACTACGCGCTGGAGATCGAGAACACCCTCTCCAAGGATGAGATCCTGGAGGCCTACCTGAACACGATCTACTACGGCTACGGCTGTTACGGCATCGAGAAGGCCTCCCAGTCCTACTTCGGCAAGAGCGTCTCCGACATCTCCATCGCCCAGGCGGCCGCGCTGGCGACCCTGCCGCAGGCTCCGAACGACTACGAACTCGTCTCCTATATCGACGGCGGCACCGCCGGCGAATACAAGGATGTCCTCCTGAAGGAGACCAGCGACGGCGTCTTCATCTACAACGACATCACCAAGGGGCGCAGAGAGACCTGCCTGAAACTGATGCTGGACCAGGGCTTCATCTCCCAGGACGAGTACGAGGAGGCGGTCGAGACCCCGCTCAAGGATATGCTGAAGCCGGACTACAACGTCTACGATTCCGATGCGGCCTACTTCGAAGACTACGTCATCGAGGAAGTCATCTCCGATCTCCAGGACGAGAAAGGCATGACCTACGACGATGCCTGGGATCTGGTCTACAACGGCGGCCTGCAGATCTACTCCACCATGGACTCTCAGGCCCAGTCCGTCGTCCTGGAGGAGTTCGCGGACATCAGCAACTATCCGGACGTCATCCCGGACTACGACTCCGAGGGCAACATCCTCAACCAGTACGGCCAGGTCCTCCTGTACCGCTACGAGAACTACTTCGATGAGGACGGCGACTTCATCCTGCCGGCCGGCAATGCCGAGATGCAGGACGACGGTTCCATGATCATCTACTACGGCGGCGACCTGAACATCTACGACACCTCCGTCGGGGATACCACGGAATACTCCCTGGAGTTCAAGAACATGTACACCCTCGATGAGAACCGGGAGCTGTACGCCATCCAGGGCGGCTACATCAACATCCCTGCCGAGTTCAAGTCCAGGAACGAGGACGGCGACCTGATCATCTCCGCCGACTTCTTCAAGAGCGAGGACTACAAGGACTTCATGACCGTGAACGACGACGGCACCGTGACGATCCCGCCTTCGTCCTACTCCCTCCGCGGCAAGACGATCCAGCCGCAGGCGGCGATGACCATCGTGGAGAACGGCACCGGCCACATCAAAGCCATGGTCGGCGGCCGCAACACCTCCGGCCGTATGATCTACAACCGCGCGATCAACACCAGGCAGCCGGGTTCCTCCATCAAGCCGCTGGGCGTCTACTCCGCCGCTCTCCAGCAGAGCGCCGAGGAAGCTGCCGCGGGCGTCAAGCACAAGTTCACGGACTACGGCTTCGACAAGCAGGGTGCCGATCTCTACGGCGATTATCTGACCGCCCACTCCGTCGTCATCGACGAGAAGATGACGGTCAACGGCAGAGTCTGGCCGACGAACTTCGACATGACCTACACCGGCGCCCAGACCATCCGCACCGGTATGCAGAACTCCCTGAACACCTGCGCCGTCAAGGTATGGTATCAGGTCGGTCTGGACTACTCGCTCCAGAACATCAAAAACTTCGGCATCACCACCCTCGTGGAGGAAGGCGACGTCAACGACCTGAACGCTGCGGCCCTCGCCCTCGGCGGCATGACCAACGGCGTCACCACCCTGGAGATGGCCAGCGCCTACACCGTGTTCCCGAACAACGGCGTCCGCTACGACACCAGTTCCTACACCAAGGTCCTCGACAGCACCGGCAAGGTCATCCTCGAGAACGATCCGGAGGAACATCAGGTCCTGGATCCGGGCGTCGCCTGGATCATGGCGGACATGCTGAACGACATCGTCGAATCCCTGGCTGCCAACTACGCCCAGATCCCTGGCGTCTTTGTCGGCGGCAAGACCGGTACCACGAACGGCTACTACGATGACTGGTTCGACGGCTTCACCCCGAACTACACCGCATCCCTGTGGATCGGCAACGACTACGGCTTCTCCCTGGCGGAGCACAGCATCATCGCCACCTACATGTGGGGCAACATCATGCGCCGGATCGACGGCTGCTATGAGGGCTCCCGGGCACCGATGCCGAGCAACGTGATCTACACCAGCGGCGAATACTTCGTGAACGGCACCCAGACCGGCCTGAAGGACGCCAGCGACATGAAGGAAGAAGTCACGATCTGTAAGGACAGCGGCCTCCTCGCCACACCGGACTGCAAACACACCGAAAAGAAGGAGTTCGAAACCTTCGGTGATGATGAGAACAAGGCCCCTGAGTACTACTGCTACCTCCACAACCCTGATCCTTCCAAGTATCCGATCGACCCTGAGCAGGAAGACGCTTATCAGGAAGCCAAGGAGAAGGCGGAACAGGAGAAGAAAGAAGAAGAAGAGCGCAAGAAGAAAGAAGAAGAAGAACGCAAGCGCCGCGAAGAAGAAGAAAAGAAACAGCAGGAGGATCCGGAACCGGTCGATCCGGAACCGGTCGATCCTGAACCGGTCGATCCTGAGCCGGTCGATCCTGAACCGGTCGATCCTGAACCGGACGATCCAAACCCGGACGATCCAAACCCGGACGATCCGAATCCGGATGATCCGAACCCGGACGATCCGAACCCGGATGACGGCGGCGGCGGCGAATAAGCATCACACAAAAAGGGGAGAGCCTTTGAGGCTCTCCCCTTTTTCATGTCACTCGCTTTCCTGTTTTCGTTCAGCCGATCAGGCTGACGAAGTCTTTGGTCCGCTGGGCGATATCCTCCGCACCGAAGACCGCGGAGCCCGCGACCAGGATGTCGACGCCGGCCTCCGTCAGCTCCTTCGCGTTGGACAGGGTCGCGCCGCCGTCCACCTCGATGAGGAACTTGGCGCCCCTCTCCTCCCGGATCTGCGCCAGCTGCCGGATCTTGTCCAGGGCAGACGGGATGAACTTCTGCCCGCCGAAGCCCGGGTTCACGGACATGACGAGGACCATGTCCAGGTCGTCCCACATGTACTGCAGGGTGCTGAGCGGTGTCGCCGGATTCAGGGCGACGCCGGCGTGGACGCCCAGGCTGCGGATCAGCTGGACCGTCCGGTGGAGATGCCTGCAGGCCTCCTGATGGACCGTGACGAAGCTGGTCTTCTCCGTGATGAAATCCGCGATATACTTGTCCGGATCCTCGATCATCAGATGCACGTCATAGGGAACGGTGTCCCTTTTGTTCAGAGACTTCATGACCGCCGCGCCGAAGCTGATGTTCGGGACGAAATGCCCGTCCATCACGTCGATATGCAGGAGCGACGCCCCTGCCCGGCTCACAGCCTCCGCCTGGTTCCCGAGATCGGCAAAATCCGCCGACAGGATCGATGGTGCCAACTGACCCATAAAACAGTCCTCCTCTTACGCGGCACGGGGCCGCTTTTTCAATATGCTTTGTTCTCCCGGATCTCCTTCAGGCAGGTGACGTAGGAGCTGTAGCGGCTCTTCGAGAGCCTCCCGTCCTTCAGCGCCGCGGTCACGGCGCAGTCTGGCTCGTTCATGTGCCTGCAGTCGTCGAACCGGCACTCCTCCGCCAGCCTTGCGATCTCCGGGAAGCAGCCGGCCAGTTCCTCCTCCTCCACCCCTGCGAGGTCAAAGGAGGTGAAGCCCGGCGTATCGAAGAGATATCCGTCTCCGCACGGGAAGATCTCCACGTGCCGGGTCGTGTGACGGCCCCGGCCGGTCTTCCCGCTGATCGTGCCCGTCTCCATGGATGCGCCCGGGATCAGCAGGTTCGTGAGCGTGGATTTCCCGACGCCGGAAGGCCCCGCTAAGGCCGCTTTCGTACCCGGGATACCGGAGATCAATTCCTTCAGTTTCTCGGCTCCTGCGCCCGTTTTGCCGCTCACAAGGACGGTCGGATAGACGGGCCGGTAGACGTCCGCCAGTTCCTCCGCCCTCTCCTGGGAGACCAGGTCGCTCTTGCTGATGCAGACCGCCGGCCGGACGCCGTTCTTCTCCGCCATGACCAGGAGCTTGTCCGCCACCGTCAGGTTCGGGTCCGGATCGGCGGCCGCCATGACGACGATCAAAAGATCCACGTTGGCGATCGGCGGCCGGTGGAACCGGTTCTTCCGCGGCAGGACCTTCTCGATCACCGCGTCGTCCTCCGGCCCCTCCGCCGGGGTGAAGAGCACCTCGTCGCCCACCGTCAGCAGAAGTCCTTCTTTCTTAAAGGCGCCCCGCCCCTTGGCGCGGACGGTGCCCTCTTCGGATGCGACGAAATAGAATCCGCCGATCCCTTTGATGATGATCCCTTTGTTCATACAGGCCGGTCCGATCATTCCTCACCGGAGGTATCGCCGCTGTCGTCTCCGCCGTCGCCGCCGGTGTCATCGCCGGACGGTTCCGGGTCCACCGGTTCCGGTTCCGGCTCCGGTTCCGGTTCTGGTTCCGGTTCCGGCTCAGGCGCCACCGCGATCCAGACGTCGATGGTGGAGCCTTCCTCGTACTCGGTCCCCGCCTCCGGATACTGCCGGAGGATGCGGCCCTCCGCCACCTCCTCGGTGGTGTTCTCGGTCACGACGCCAGGGGCAAAGCCCGCGTTCACGATCATCTCCTGGGCCTCGAGCAAAGTTTTGTTATAAAGATCCGGCACGACCGCGGTCTCCTTCGCCTTGCTGATCACGATGTCGACGGCAGAGTTCTTCTCTGCCTCCGTGCCGGCCGCCGGATACTGATCGATGATCAAACCCGGGGTGTCGTAGGTCTCTCTGTATTCCACGTTGCCCAGCTGGTAGCCGTAGGTGTACAGCAGGGCCTGCAGGTCATTTTCGCTGGTGAATTCCTTGCCGATCAGGTTCGGGACCATGCCCACCTTGCTGCCGGAGCTCAGGTAGACGGTGACGGTGTCGCCCTTTTCGAGTTCCGTATCCTGGCCAGGGTACTGCTCCGCCACCAGGCCCTCTGCCCACGTCTCGCTGGAGACGCTCTCTCCCTGGGAGATCTTGAGGCCCATGTCGCTGAGCAGGCTCTTGGCGTCATCGTAGGTCTTATTGACCAGGTTCGGCGCCTTGAGCACGCCGCTGCCGGAGCTCAGGGTGACGGTGACGGTGCGGCCTTCCTTCACGTTGGTGCCCGCCGCCGGCTGCTGGGAGACGATCTTGCCTTCCTCGATCTCCTCGCTGGCCACCGCCTGGTCCGAGGTCTCGATCTTGAGGCCCAGCTCCTCCAGCATCTTCGTGGCTTCCTCCACGGTCCTGTTCTTCAGATCCGGGACCTCGATCTCCGCACTGCCCTTGCCGCCGAAGACGCCCGTGGCAAAGAGGACGCCCAGCAGGATCAGGATCGCCGCGGCGATGCCGCAGATGATCATGATCTTCTTCTTTCTGTCTTTATCCTCGTCCTTGCCGTTCTTGCCGCCCCGGCCGCCGGTGCTGCGGCCCTCTGTCTTGCGGGCCGGGCGCTCGGCGTTTTCCCTGCGGACCGGCGTCTCAGACTTTGCCTCGGTGACGGTGGTCTCCGCTGCGGAGACGGACCTTCCCTCCGCGGTCTTGCCGGAGGCCAGGTAGACGCTGCTCCCCACCATGCTGGTGATGAACTCGATGTTCTTGAGGTCCTCCAGGAGCTCGTCCGCGCTGCTGTAGCGGTTCACGGCCAGCTTGTCGGTGGCCTTCATCACCGCCTTTTCCAGTGCCGGCGGGATGCCGCTCACCAGCTTCGACGGCGGGATGATCTCCTCGTTGATGTGCTTCAGCGCCACCTCGACCGGCGTGTCGCCGTCGAACGGGACGCGGCCCGTCAGCATCTCGTACATGACGATGCCGAGGGAATAGATGTCGGAGCGCTCGTCCACGTGGGCGCCCCTCGCCTGTTCCGGTGAGAAGTAGTGGACGGAGCCTATGATCTTCTTCGTGTCCGCCACCATCGTGGAGCTGCTGATCGCCTTGGCGATGCCGAAGTCCGTCAGCTTGGCGGTGCCGTCGCTGGTCATCAAAATGTTATGCGGCTTCACGTCCCTGTGGACGATCTGGTGCTTGTGGGCCAGGGACAGGGCGGAGGCCATCTGCTTGGAGATGTCGATCACCATCCTGTAGTCCAACGGGCCCTTCTCGTCGATGATGTCGGAGAGCGGGCGTCCGTCCACCAGCTCCATGACGATGTAGTTGATGCTGCCGGACCTGCCAACGTCGTAGACTGCGACGATGTTCGGGTGCTGCAGCCCCGCCGCCGCCTGAGACTCCCTCTTGAAGCTTTCCACGAAAGAATCGTCCTTGGTATACTCCGGCCGCAGGATCTTGATCGCCACGTAACGGTTGAGCAGCCTGTCCTTCGCCTTGTAGACGACCGCCATACCGCCTTCGCCGATCTTGTCCGTCAGCTCGTATCTACCGGCAAGTAATTTGCTCATTTGAGGTCCTCCTCTGTCACTTCGATGCACACAGCTGTGATGTTGTCTCCGCCGCCGTTACGGTTGGCGGCATCCACCAGTTCCCGGCAAGTGTCTGTCATCGACATGCCCTTCGCAAAGATCTGCGCCATTTCGTTCTCGCTCACTTCCCCGTGCAGGCCGTCGGTGCAGAGCAGCACCTTGAGGCCCGGCCGGAGCCGCACCCGGTAGAAATCCGGTTCGACCTCCCGGTCCGCGCCCACCGCGCGGGTGATCATATTCTTGTCCATGTGGTGCTTCGCCTCGTCCTTGGTGATGACGCCGGCCTGCACCAACGCGTTCACGTAGGTGTGGTCCTCCGTGACCTGGATCATGCTTCCTTTGTCGCAGAGATAGACCCGGCTGTCCCCCACGTTCGTGATCCACAGCTCCCGGTTCAGGAAGCAGGCGACGACGAGGGTCGTTGCCATGCCCTTGTCCTCCCGGTACCGCTGGGCCATCTCATAGACGCGGGTGTTCGCCTTCTGCGCCGCCGCGAGGAAGAACCCGCGGACGTCCCGGGGATCGATCCTGTGCTCCTCCACGTAGGTCGCGATCTCATTGACGGCGGTCCGGCTCGCGATCTCGCCGGAATTGTTTCCGCCTACGCCGTCCGCAACGATGTAGACCCCGTCGTTCTTCATGACGAAGAAGGCATCTTCGTTGTTGCTGCGTCTTGCTCCTTTGTCGGTCCTGAAACCAACATCCATCGGGATAACTCCTTTCCCTTACCTTCTGCCCATGCGCACGGCGAAGAACCCGTCCCGCCCGTCGATGTGGGGGCCGTGTTCCAGCTGTGCTTCTATCTGAAACCGATCGTCTTCCGCCAGGAAGCGCTCGATCACATCTTCGTTTTCTTCCCTGTTCACCGTGCAGGTGCTGTAGACCAGCGCCCCGCCCGGTTTGACGTAGGAGGCCGCCGCCCTGAGGATCTTCCCCTGGAGCGCCGCGAGATCGCCGCAGCCCTCTCCGAAGTCCCGGTAGCGGATCTCCGGCTTTCTCCGGAGGACGCCCCAGCCGCTGCAGGGCACGTCCGCCAGCACCAAGTCCGCCCTTTCGGCGAGATCGGGATCCGGCACGGAAGCGTCCCGGCAGACCGCCTCCACGATCGAAAGCTGCAGCCGTTCGGCCTGCCTTTCGATCAAAGGCACCCTGCTCTCATAGACCTCCGAGGCGATGACCCTGCCCCGGCCGTCCATCTTCTCCGCCATGGCGCAGGTCTTGCCGCCCGGCGCCGCGCAGAGATCCAGGACCAGGTCCCCCGGCTTCGGATCCGCCAGGTCCGCAATGGCCGAGGACTCTTCGCTCTGCAAAGAGAACAGGCCCGCCTGATATTCCTCCGTCTCCGTCAAAGCCCCTTCGCCGCTGACGATGAGGCACCGCTCGCTGAGCGTCGACGGCACCGCGGAAAAGCCCTTTTTGGCCAGCCCTTCGGCAAGGATGTCCCTGCCGGTCTTACCCAGGTTCACCCGCACCGTCACCGGCGGCACGGTCTCCGCAAAGGCCAGGAAGGCCTCCGCCTTCTCTTCCCCAAGCTGCCCCAGCAGGAGCCTGACCAGGCTCTCCCCGCAGGAATAGCGGATGCTGAGGAAACGGACCGGATCCTCCCGGCCCGGCATCGGGATCTCCTCCCGGGTCCGCCCCAGTGTCCTGAGGACGCCGTTGATGAACCGGTCTCTGCCCGGTGTCAGTTTCCTGGCCATCTTGACCGTCTCGCTGACCGCCGCGTAGTCCGGCACGCTGTCCATGCGCAGGATCTGGTAGGCGCCCAGGCGCAGGAGCGTTTTCGTCTTGGGATCCGTGCTCCCGATCCCCTTGCGGATGCAGTGATCCAGCAGATAGTCGAGCAGGAGCCGGCTCTCCGTCACGCCGTAGACCAGCGCCCGCACGAAGGCCGGCGAGGTGACGCGCTTGTCATATCGCAGGTCCCCCAGTTCCAGATTGGCCCAGGAGCCCTTCTCTTCCATGGATAGCAGCACCTTGTATGCTGCGGTTCTGTCCCCGTCCATTTCAGTTCCTTCTGCCCCGCAGCACGAGGAGGCGGAGCAGCTGGGCGATGACCATGGCGGTGGAGGCGACGTAGGTCATCGCGGCGGCCTTGAGCACCTTCTTCGCGCCCGTCAGCTCGTCGCTGTCCACGATCTGCATGGTCTCCATTTGCTTGAGTGCCCTGGAGCTGGCGTTGAATTCCACCGGCAGCGTCACCAGGTGGAAGGCCAGGACGACGAGATAGGCGATGACGCCGATATCGAAGACCAGGGTGCCGACGTTGCTGCCGCCGCTGGTGTAGAGTCCCTGTCCCATCAGGACCAGCCCGATGATGATGAAGATCCAGCTGAACCGGGACGCGAAATTGACCACCGGCACGATGCTGCTGCGGACCGTCAGCGGCGTGTAGCCGTAGGCGTGCTGCAGCGCGTAGCCGCACTCGTGGCAGGCCACCGCCACCGCGCTGATGGAGGCGGCGTTGCACACTGGCTGGGACAGGTGGACGACCCTGGTCCTCGGATCGTAGTTGTCCGTCAGGCTGCCCGCCACCGCTTCGATGCGGACGTCGGTGAGGCCGTTGGCGTCCAGCAGCATCCTGGCTGCCTGGGCGCCGGTGATGCCCCGCCGGACCCTCACACCGGAGTAATTGCTGAATGTGCTCCGCACGCTGCCGCTGGCGATCATCGAGAAGATCATCGCCGGGATCAGCAAAATGAACGTGATATCGTAGTAAAACAACTCTTTCTCCCTTCCGGGACGGCGTTCAGCCGAGCATGGTGCCCGGATCGATCCTGTGGCCCAGGAGAAACGCCCCTGCCGCCATCCGCTTCTTGCCCGGCGCCTGGAGCTCCGTCACCCTGAGGACCCCTTCCCTGCAGGCGATGTCGAGCCCTTCCTTGCCGGAACGGACCACGGCCCCCGGCAGCGCGTTCGCGCTCACCGGCAGCACCTCCACGGCCAGCAGCTTCAGGGCGCCGCCCTCATAGTCGCAGAAGATCCCCGGCCACGGCGTGAAGGCCCTGAGCCTGCGTTCGATCTCCTCTGCGGTCATGGCGGCGAAATCCACTCTGCCGTCCTCTTTTTTGATGATACCCGTCACGGTGGCCGATGTATCATCCTGTTTTTCCGGAACGATCTCCCCCGCCATGTACCGCGGCAGGGTATCGGAGAGAAGCTGCGCTCCCAGTGCGGCCAGGCGGTCGGTCAGCTCCGGGTAATCGGAGGTGCCGATCTCGAGAGCCGCCCTGGACAGCATGTCACCGGTGTCCAGGCCCTCCGCCATCATCATGATGGTGACGCCGGCCTCCCGGTCGCCCTGCAGGATCGCGTGCTGGATCGGCGAGGCGCCCCTGAGCTTCGGCAGCAGGGAGGCGTGGACGTTGATGCAGCCCTTCGCCGGCAGCTCCAGGATCTCCTTCGGCACGATGCGCCCGTAGGAGGCCACCACGATCACGTCCGGCGAGATCTCCCTGAGGATCTCCAGGAATTCTTCGTTGTTCCTGATCCTCTCCGGCTGGAGGATAGGAAGCCCCTTCTCCAGCGCTGTGACCTTCACCGCCGGGAAGGTCACTTTCCCCCGGTTCCCCGCCCTGTCCGGCTGGGTGACGACGAGAGGGATCTCATAGCCGTCCTCGATCAGGCGGCTCAGCTGCACGGAGGCGAATTCAGATGTCCCCATAAAGACGATCTTCATCAGGCCTCATCCCCTTCTTCTTCCTCATCCTCCAGGCTGTCCGCCGGGCGGATGTCTCTGGCTTTGTCGGTGTAAAGGATGCCGTTCAGGTGGTCGTTCTCGTGGCACATGACCCTGGCATCAAAATCTTCGAATTCGTATTCCTGCACGACGCCGTCCAGGTCCATGGCCCGCATCTTGATCTTCTGCGGGCGCACCACAGCCCCGATCATGCCCGGCACGGACAGGCAGCCCTCATAGCCGTCCTGCTCGCCCTCCGTCTCGTAGATCTCCGGATTGATCATGAAGTAGACCCTGCCCGGTTCCGGCTCGGCGACGAACATGCGGCGCATGATCCCCACCTGCGGCGCGGCGATGCCCACGCCCATCTCGGTGCGCATCGTCTCGAGCATATCCTCCAGCGTCATCCGGATGCGGTCCGTCACCTCGGTGACCGGCCTGCAGTTCTTGCGAAGGATATCGTCTCCCTCTGTTACGATATGTCTCAAAGCCATGGAATAAACCTCCTAAAATGTGCTGTACGGGTTCACGTCGATGACCATACTGCACGTCTGCGGATCCGCGAGGAGCCGCTCCCCAAACTTTCTCGTGTAAAAAATGTATTGATTCCGGAGCCCTTTCGGACTCTTGATCATCACGTTATAGCGGAAGTTGCTGTGCCCTTCCCCCTTGAAGTGCTCGGCGATCTTCGGCTCGAAGATCTCGCCCGCCGCGCCGGAGAACCGAAGCCCGGCCAGGTACCGGCCGCACTCGGAGGCCCACTGCAGGGCCGCCTCCTCCCGTTCCGCCGTGAACTGCACCAGGATGATGTCCGTGAACGGCGGATAGCCCATCATCTGCCGGAACCGGATCTCCCGGTCGAAGAACGCCCGGTAATCGTGGGCCGCAGCCGCCCGGATCGCGAAATTCTCCGGATCGCAGGTCTGCACCACGACGAGGCCCTCCTCCGTCCCCCTGCCGGCCCTGCCCGCGACCTGGGTCACGAGCTGGAAGGTCCGCTCGGAGGAACGGTAATCCGGGATGTTCAGCGTGGTGTCCGCCGAGACCACCCCGACCAGTCCCACGTTCCGGAAATCCAGGCCCTTGGCGACCAGCTGGGTCCCCACCAGGATGTCCGTCTTTCCCTGGGAAAAGGCGTTCAGGATCTTCCGGATCTCCCGGCCGTTCTTCGCGGTGTCCAGGTCCAGCCGGTCCACCTGCGCCTCCGGGAACAGGGAGGCAGCGTATTCCTCCACCTGCTCCGTGCCGGCGCCGACAAAGCGGATGAACGGGCTGCCGCAGTCCGGGCAGACCTCCGGCACCGGGAACCTCCTGCCGCAGTAGTGGCAGATCCCCGCGTTCTCGGTCTTGTGGTAGGTCAGAGAGATGCCGCAGTCCGGGCAGATCAGGGCCGCGCCGCACTCCCGGCAGGCCATGTAGGTGGAATACCCCCTGCGGTTCAGGAAGAGGATGACCTGCTGCTTCTTCGCCAGGGTCTCCTCCATCCTGCGGTACAGCTCGTCGCTGAAGAGCCCCCGGTTGCCCTTGCGGAGCTCCTGCCTCTGGTCGATGATCTCGACCTTCGGCAGCGGGGTCTTATTGTATCTCTCCTTCAGTTCGATCAGTTCGTAGATGCCGTCCTTCGCCCTCTGGTAGGAGACGACGGACGGGGTGGCGCTCCCCATCAGGAGGACGCCGTCCGACTGCATCAGCCGCTTCAGGGCGATGTCCACAGTCTCGTACTTCGGGTTCATGTCCGACTTATAGGTGGACTCGTGCTCCTCGTCCATGATGACGAGGCCCAGCTCCTCTACCGGGGCGAAGACCCCCATCCGGGCGCCGATCACGATCCGGGCTTCTCCCTCCCGGATCCGCATCCACTCGTCAAAGCGTTCCCGGCCCGTCAGCTTGCTGTGGAGGATCGCGATGTTCTCCCTGCCGAACCGGCCGATGAAGCGCTCCGTGATCTGCTTGGTCAAGGCGATCTCCGGCACCAGCATGATGGCCCTTCTGCCCTCCGCCAGGGCGGCGGCGCAGGCCTGCATGTAGACCTCCGTCTTGCCGCTTCCCGTGACGCCGTGGATCAGGAAATTCTTCTGTTCCCTGTCCTTCAGCGCCGCGGTGATCCGGTCGCAGGCGGCCTGCTGCTCAGCGGTAAGATGCTCGATCTCCTGGGCCTCTGCGGCGGAGTCGCTGAGGGGGCGCTTCTCCTTCCCCTCCCTCGCCGGCTTCCCCGGCGGGATGAAGCAGCGGATCGCATCGATGTAGCGGATGCCGTAGCGCTGCCGCATCCAGCGGCAGGTCTCGACCATCTCCCCGGTCAGGGAGACCCTCGGGTCGACCTCCGCGATGTCTTTGATCTTCTCAGGCGCGAGATCCGTCGTGACGTCGTCCTCGAAGACGAAGGCGCGGCGCACCCGGTCCCCCTTCGCGAAGGGAACGTAGACCACGGCGCCCTTCCGGACCTCCTCAGGGGCCCGGTAGGTGAACAAAGCGTCCGTGTGCCGGCTTCTGTTTTCGATGACGACGTTGACGAATTTCATCGCAGCCTTTCTGGGTTACAGCAGGAAAATGTTATTTTTGCGGCAGACCTGGTCCATCTCCTCCGGCCAGACGCTGACCTGGACCTCGCCGATGTGGGCCTTGCGCAGGAAGTACATGCACAGGCGGCTCTGGCCGATGCCGCCGCCGATGGTGTACGGCAGCTCGTCGTTCAGGATCGCCTTCTGGAAGGACATTTCTCTTCTGTCGTCGGCGCCGGCCATGGTGAGCTGGCGGTCCATGGCGGCCGCGTCCACGCGGATGCCCATGGAGGTGATCTCGAAGGAGCGGTCCAGGATCTCGTTCCAGAGGAGGATGTCGCCGTTCAGCTCCCAGTCGTCGTAGTCCGGGGAACGTCCGTCGTGCTTCTCGCCGGACTTCAGCGGGCCGCCGATCTTCTCGATGAAGACCGCCCCGTGCTGGCGGGTGATCAGGTCCTCTCTCTCCTTCGGGGTCTTGTTCGGATACAGGTCCTCCAGCTCCTGGCTGGTGATGAAGAAGATCTCGTTCGGGATCTCGGTCTGCAGGTCTCTGTAGAGGCGGTTCACGTAGTCGCCCAGGTTCTTCACAGCGTTATAGATGGTGGTGACGGTCTCGTGGAGGTACTCGGTGGTCCGCTGTTCCTTCGTGATGACCTTCTCCCAGTCCCACTGATCCACGTAGATGGAATGGAGGTTGTCCAGCTCCTCATCTCTGCGGATCGCGTCCATGTCGGTGTAGATGCCGTGGCCCGGCTTGATCCCGTACTTGCCCAGGGCCATGCGCTTCCACTTGGCCAGGGACTGGACGATCTCGACCTTCTTTTCCCCCATATCCTTGATGGTGAATTCCACCCGGCGCTCCACGCCGTTCAGGTTGTCGTTCAGGCCTGTCTCCGGGGCGACGAACAGCGGCGCCGTGACACGCCTCAGGTTCAGGCCGTAGGCCAGCTCCTGCTGGAAATAGTCCTTGATCTTCTTGATGGCCCTCTGGGTCTCCATCGGGGTCAGCACCGGGGTGTAGCCCTCCGGCAAAATGAGTTGTGACATTGTTTCTCCTTTCTGGTCTCACTAACTGGTCAATGTCCGTCCAAAAGTCATCCGCGGCGCGAGAACGCGCATCCGCAGTAGTCCTGTCTGTATAATCCGTATTCCCTGGAAAGCTGGACGCTCCGCTGGAACCCCGCCTTCTTCTTGAAGTCGAAGGCCAGATATTCCAGGTCCCGGCCCGCCGCGGCCTCCTCCCCGATCTCGGAGATCAGCCGGTAGTTCTTGTGGGGGCTCACGGTCAAAGTGGTGGTGAAATAGCGGAAGCCCTTCTCCTCCGCCACCCTCGCCGCCTCGAAGAGCCGCTGCCGGAAGCAGACCGCGCACCGGGCGCCGCCCTCCGGCTCCTGCTCCAGGCCCTTCACCAGCTCGAGATAGGTCTCCGGGAGGTAATCCCCCTCGATGAACTTCACCTTGCTCCCGCAGCCGCAGGCACGGTTGTATTCCTCGATGAACAGGATCTGGTTGGCCTTGCGGCGCTCGTACTCCTCCCTGTCCGTGATGCAGGGGTTATAATAGAATACGGTGACATCGTAGTCCGGCGCCAGACGCTCGATGCAGGCCGTGCTGCAGGGTCCGCAGCAGCTGTGCAGCAAAATCGCCGGCCTCACCGGCTCCAGAACGGTCCGCATGCAGGGATCCGCCGCCTGTCCCCGGTAGCCGGAGACGGTCTCAGCCATGCCGCACTTCTTCTCCTTCATCGTTAGAAATCCATCCCTTTCCGAAAAAAAAATACTATGATATTATACCATAGAGGAAAGGTATTGAAAAGATTAATCATGGATACATACTCTGTTCAGAAAGCAGTGTCACGCCCTTCCGAGGCGCCCCGGATCAACATGATCGGCCCCTGGCTGGCCGGCCGTTTCGGGAAGAAGATGGTCAAACTATCCCTGCCCGGCGGCACGACCTGCCCGAACCGGGACGGGACCTGCGGCACCGGCGGC
This sequence comes from uncultured Eubacteriales bacterium, assembly GCA_902803185.1. Taxonomy (GTDB): domain Bacteria; phylum Bacillota; class Clostridia; order Peptostreptococcales; family Anaerovoracaceae; genus Eubacterium_B. The sequence goes on along the minus strand of CADCOV010000259.1, from coordinate 4,126 downwards.
TGTCTTTTTTGTTCCGCCGGCGGCAGCGGCGAAAACGCCTCGGATATCGACGGGCAGATCGCCCTGCTCTCCCCGAAGTGGAAGAACGCGGGCTACCTGGCCTATTTCCAGAGCTTCACCGCCACCTACGGGCCGGTCGAAGAGCTGAGGGAGAAGTTTTACGGCGCCCTGGCCGATCCCCGGATCGAAGGCATCGCCATCGCGACCCGGCCGGACTGCCTGGGCGACGAGGTCCTGGACCTGCTCGCCGAGATCGCCTCCTCTCACTTTTTGTGGGTGGAGCTGGGCCTACAGACGGTACATGAGGAGACGGCCCGCCGGATCAACCGAGGCTACCCGCTCTCCGTCTACGACGAGGCGATGGCCCGCCTCCGGGCCCTTGGCATCCCGGTGGTCACCCACCTGATCCTGGGGCTTCCGGGAGAGACCCGGGAGGACATGGAGGCCTCCGTCCGCTATGCAGTCCGGTCCGGAACCTGGGGCCTCAAGCTCCACCTGCTGAACGTGGTGCGGGGATCCCGGCTGGCGGCGGAGATGCCGGATTACATGCCCTTTGATGCACCGGAGGAATACATCTCCCTGGTGGCGGACCTTTTGGAGATCATTCCGCCGGAGGTGGTGATCCACCGGCTCAGCGGCGACGCCCGGGCGGAAGAGCTGATCGCGCCGAAGTGGAGCTACCGCAAGCGGCTGATCCTGAACGGGATCGAGGCGGAACTGAAGCGCCGGGGCACCTTCCAGGGCGCGAAATGTGAGGATATGGATGGCAAAGAAAGAAGATAAAGCAAGCGAAAAGACGAACGTGATGCGGCTCCTGGACGCCGCCGGCATCTCCTACAGCCACTACTGCTACGCGGACACGGACGCGGTCAGCGGTGTGGAGGTCGCCGCCGTCCTGGGCGAGGATCCGGAGCAGGTCTTCAAGACCCTGGTGACCCGGGGCCGGACCGGCCAACTCTACGTGTTCGTCATCCCGGTGGCGGAGGAACTGGACCTGAAGAAGGCTGCCCACGCTGCCGGCGAGAAATCGATCGAAATGATCAAGTCCCGGGAGCTCCTGCCGCTGACCGGCTACATCCACGGCGGCTGCTCCCCGATCGGCATGAAAAAGCAGTACCCCACCTTCATCGACGAGACTGTAGAACTGCTCGACACCTTCCTGTTCAGCGCGGGAAAGATCGGATATCAGGTTGAAGTGGCGCCGGAGGACCTTCGGCGCGTGGTGGATTATCAGACCGCGGATCTCACGGTCTGAGGAAAAGAGTGATGGAAAGTGATCAAAAAACTGTTCCGGCAGATGCTTGTCACCCAGGTCATCTCCGCGATGACGGTGACCCTCTGCCTGCTGATCGACAGCATCATGATCGGCCGGTTCCTCGGTGTGGACCCGATGACCGCCTATGGTCTGTCAAACCCGTTATTGCTGATTTTTGCGGCCCTCGGGACGATGATCTCCGCCGGCGTGCAGGTCATGTGCGGCAAGAGCATCGGCAGCGGTGACCGGGACGGCACCGACGCCAACTATTCCGCATCCGTGGTGATGGCCTTGGCCATCGCCGCCGTCGGCTTCATCGCCGTGTTCTTCTTCACGGGACCTTTGGCCACCCTGCTGGGCGCCGGCCGCCCGGGCCCGGACAACGTCGTCTTCGATCTCACCGTCGACTACCTGAAGGGCTTCATCGTGGGCGCTCCCGCCTTCCTCTGCGCCCAGCTCATGATCCCGTTCCTGCAGCTCTCCGGAGGCCGCCGGCGGCTGGTCGTGGCGGTCATCGCGATGATCGTCTGCGACGTGGCCTTAGACTTCCTGAACGTCCTGGTCTTCCACGGCGGCATGTTCGGCATGGGCCTGGCTTCCAGCCTGAGCTACTACGCGGCCTTCCTCATCGGCATCGGCTACTTCCTCCGGAAGGACTGCCTGTTCCGCTTCCGTCCGAAGAAAGTCACCGCGGCCATCTGCGGGACCATGATCCACTACGGCGTCCCGACGGTGATCAACCAGATCAGCGTGGTATTGGTTGTCTTCCTCCTGAACCACGTCCTGCTGAGCGTCCAGGGGAACGTGGCGGTGGCGGCCTACTCAGTCATCTCCACCATCGCGAACATCTGCTACTGCTTCGGCTCCGGCTGCGGCGCCGTGGCTTTGATGCTCTCCGCGATCTTCTACAGCGACGAGGACCGCCGGTCCCTGCAGAAGCTGGTCAAGGTCATGACCATGTATGCCGCGGGGCTCGGCGCAGCCGTGATGGTGATCGTCTTCCTCGCCGCCCCTGTCCTCGTCCCGCTCTTCCTGACCGGTGGCACGGAGGCGAAGGGCATGGCGGTCCTGGGTACACGGCTGTTCACCCTCTCCCTGGTCCCGAGCGCGCTGAACACCACGTATAAGAACTATTTCCAGGGCGTCAGCCACATCCGGCTGGCGGAACTGCTCTCTTTCCTGCAGAGCTTCGCGATGAAGGCCCTCTTCGCCCTCTCCCTGAGCGGCGTCCTGGGCGTGACCGGCGTCTGGCTCTGCCACCTGGGAGGCGAAACGGTGACCCTCCTGCTCCTCGCCGCCGTCGTCTGGCATAAGTGCGGCGCGGTCCGGTTCACCGCCGACGCCTTCTCCATGCTCCCTGCGGACTTCGGCGCGGCGCCGGAGAACTGCATGGAGCATTCGGTGCGGGACCTGGATTCCGCCATCGAGGTCTCCCGGCTGGCCGGGGAATTCTGCGAGGCCCACGGCATGGACGACCGCAAGAGCTTCGTCATCTCCCTCGCTATCGAGGAGATGGTCGCCAACATCCTGAAGCATGGCTTTACCGCCGACAACAAAAAACACAACGTGGACGTGCGCCTCATCACCCGGGCGGAGGGCGCGGTCATCCGGATCCGGGACAACTGCGAGGGCTTCGACCCGCTCCACTACCTGGAGCTCCACAACGCGGACGACGCCGTTTCCCACCTGGGCATCCGCATGGTCATGGCCATGGTGACGGACGCCGCCTACGTCAACAGCCTGGGCCTGAACAACCTGACCCTGAAGCTGTGACCCGACAAAAAAGAAAAGAACGGGCTGCCCCCTGCGGAGCAGTCCGTTTTTGTATGCTTTGGTCTTCGGCGGCCTATCTGTCCGGTTCGATCCGGCCGTCGTTATAGTGCTTGCGGCAGAGGGACACGTACATGTCGTTGCCGCCGATCATGACCTGTTTGCCCTGTTTGACGATGCGCCCGTCGGAGACACGGGCCACCATGGTGGCCTTGCGGCCGCACCAGCAGATGGTCTTGATCTCTTCGATCTTGTCCGCGTAGATCAGGAGGTAATAGGAGCCCTCGAACATCTCATTGCGGAAGTCGTTCTTGAGGCCGTAGGTCAGCACCGGCACATCGAAGCTGTCCACGATCTCCACCAGCTCCAGCACGTGGTGCTTCTTCAGGAACTGGCACTCGTCGATCAAAACACAGTCGATCTTTTTCTTCTCGTTTTCCCGGATGAAGAGCTCCAGGATGTTGGTGTCGTCGTTCACGACCAGGGCTTCCCGCTGCACGCCGATCCGGCTGGTGATGACGCCCCTGCCGTAGCGGTCGTCCACCGCCGGGATCAGGGTCATGACGTTCTTGCCCTTCTCCTCGTAGTTATAGGCGACTTTGATCAATTCGATGGACTTTCCCGCGTTCATCGTGCTGTACCTGAAATATAACTGTGCCATCGTCAGCCTCCGATCTATGTTCAAAAAGAATTCCGTGAGAGAAAAAAACAGCCCCCCGGGCGCTAGGCACCGGAAAACTGTCTTAGTGGTGCTCAGACTCGGAATCGAACCAAGGACACGGGGATTTTCAGTCCCCTGCTCTACCATCTGAGCTATCTGAGCACATCATTTCTATGAACTTGGTGGGCCATCAGGGACTTGAACCCGGGACCTGCCGGTCATGAGCCGGATGCTCTGACCAACTGAGCTAATGGCCCACATTGAAAATTGGTCGGGGTGGCAGGATTTGAACCCGCGGCCCACTGGTCCCAAACCAGTTGCGCTACCAAACTGCGCTACACCCCGGCTTAAAAAAAATTGGCAGGGGCAGTAGGACTTGAACCCACGGCACGCGGTTTTGGAGACCGCTGCTCTACCAACTGAGCTATACCCCTAAAAAG
>CADCOV010000258.1 GCA_902803185.1 uncultured Eubacteriales bacterium | reverse complement strand
CCCACCTGGGTGGTCAGGAAGGTGGAAGCCACCGAGACCGCGCTCTCAAGGGCGAGGCGGGTGACCTTGACCGGGTCGATGATGCCCGCGGCGATCATGTCCGTGTAGGCGTCCGCCGCCGCGTCGTAGCCGATGTGGGACTCCCGGCGCTTTAGCTCAGCCAGGATGCCGCCCGCGTCCAGTCCGGCGTTCTCCGCCACCTGGGCGCACGGCGCCTCGATGGCCTTCGCCAGCAGCAGGGCGCCGGTCCGCTCGTCGCCGGACAGGGTGTCCGCGAAAGCTTTGACCTTCTCCGACGCTCTGAGGAGCGCGGTGCCGCCGCCGGCCACGATACCCTCCGCACGGGCCGCCTGGGCCGCATTGATCGCGTCCTCCACCCTGAGCTTCCGCTCCCGGATCTCCAGCTCCGTGTCGCCGCCGGTGTGGATCACCGCCACGCCGGACACGAAGGAAGCCAGCCGCTCCCGGTAACGGTCTTTGTTGAACTTGTATTCCGAGGTCTCCACCAGATTGCGGAGATACTTCTCTCTCTTTTCGATCTCCTCCGGATCGCCGCCCGGCTCCATGATCAGGGTCTGCTTCTTCGAGACCTTGATGCGGCCGGCCCTGCCCAAATCGGAGAGCTTGACCTCCTTCAGCACGTGGCCGAAGTCCTTGGAGATGAAGGTCGCACCGGTCTGGACCGCCAGGTCCTCCATCCGCCACTGACGGCCTTCTCCGTACATCGGCGGGCGCATGGCCACGATGTCCATGCCGCCTTCCCGCTTGTTCCTCAGGATCGTGCCCAGCACGTCGCCCTCCACGGACTCCGCCACGATGAACAGCGGCTTTTCGGTCTCCGCCACCGCGATCAGGAGGTCCAGGATCTCGTGGACGTTCTCCAGCTTATAGTCGGTGATGAACACGTACGGGTCGTAGATGTCCGCCATGGTCTTCTCGTCGTCCGTGGTCATGTCCTCGTGGACGTAGCCCCGGTCGAAGACGATGCCCTCGTTCACCTCCAGGGTGGTCTGGCCGTGCTTGCCCATGTCATCCACGGTCAGGACGCCCTCCTCGCCGATCCGGTCCAGCGCCTCGCCGATCAGCGCGCCGATGGCCGGGTCCTGGCAGGAGATCGTCGCCACCTGGGAGAGCTCCTCCCTGGTGGTGACCGGCTTGGCCTCCTCCTTCAGGGCTTCCGCCGCCACCTCTGCAGCGCCCCTCAGGCCCCGGTTCAGGGCCAGCGGGAAGGCGCCCGCCGCCAGATTGCGCAGGCCACCCTTGATCAAAGCCTGGGTCAGGATCACCGCCGTCGTGGTGCCGTCCCCGGCGTCTTCGTTGGTTTTGATGGCCGCGGTGCGGCAGAGCTCCGCGCCCATGTTCTCATAGGCGTCCGGCAGCACGCAGGCCTTGGCCACGGTCACGCCGTCGTTGGTCACGAAGGCCGGCGCTCCCGGCTGGGCCTTGAGGGACGGATCTCCCCCGTTCGGCGGCTGGTACATGATGACGTTGCGGCCCTTCGGCCCCAGGGTCACCTTGACGGTGTCCGCCAGCTTGTCCACGCCGGCCGCGATGGCCTTGCGCATGTCCTCTTCAAATCTGATATCCTTTGCCACTCTACGCCTCCTTCAGCGTTCTCTTCGCCGCCTCGACCACGTGGGAGACCAGCACGCTGGTGGTGACCGTCCCCACGCCGCCCGGCACCGGGGTCAGGGCCCTGACCACTGGCTCCACGGCGTCGAAATCCACGTCGCCGGCGATGCCGCCCTTCGCCTCGTCCCAGTTGATGCCCACGTCGATGATCACCTGGTCCGGATTGGTGTACTCCGGCCCCACGGAGCGGAGCTGGCCCGCCGCCGCGATCAGGATGTCCGCCTCCCGGGCGATGGCCGCCGGGTCCACGGTCTTCGTGTGCAGGTTCACCACGGTGGCGTTCTCGTGCATCAGCATCATCGCCACCGGCCTGCCGATGACCAGGGAGCGGCCGATGACCGCCGCCTTCTTTCCTTTGATCGGCACGTTATAGTGGTGGAGGATCTCCATGGCCGCCTGGGCGGTGCACGGCGGGAAGCCGGTCTTCGTATTGGTGAACACGCCGGCGAGGGAGCCGTCGGTGCAGCCGTCGATGTCCTTGGCCGGATCCAGCATCTGCCGGGCCTTCTCGTTATCCAGCTGGGCCGGGAGCGGGCGGAACATCAGGATGCCGTGGACCGCCGGGTCCTCGTTGAGGCCCGTCAGCGCCCGATCAAAGCTCTCCTGGTCCACGTCCGCCGGCAGCACGACCTGCCGCACGGCGACGCCCACCTTCTCGCAGCGCTTGACCGCGCCCCTCTCGTAGGAGAGGTCGTCCGGCCTTTCGCCGACCCGGAGGATCGCCAGGGTCGGGGCAACGCCCTTCGCCTTCAGCTCTTCCACTTCCTGCATCGTCTTATTGTTCAGCGCTTCGGTGACCTCTGCGCCCTTGTAGATCGTTGCCATGTCTTCCTTGTCCTTTCCTATCCCCTGAGCGCGGCGGTGACCTCATCGAAGATGCGGTCCGCCTCGGCGGTGTATTTCGCGAGCAGCGCGTCCGCCTCCCGCTCCAGGGCGAGGGCGTACTCCCGGTCCTTCATGGACTTGGTGTTGATGAACACGTTGAGGGAGGCCGCCTGCATG
>CADCOV010000257.1 GCA_902803185.1 uncultured Eubacteriales bacterium | reverse complement strand
CATGAGGAAAGTCCGGGCTCCACAGGGCAGGGATGCCGGATAACGTCCGGCGTAGGCAACTATAGGGAAAGTGCAACAGAAACATTCCGCCGAAACAGTTTGGCTGTGGTAAGGTTGAAATGGTGAGGTAAGAGCTCACCGGCGTCATGGAGACATGGCGGCCGTGTAAACCCCATCCGGAGCAAGGTCGAAATCGGGCATATGTGGTGGCGGCCCGTCACCGCCCGCAAGGTGGACCGCTAGAGCGCCCAGCAATGAAGCGCCACAGATAGATGATCGTCCAAGACAGAACCCGGCTTACAGATCCGCCCTTAACTTTTTTCGCTACAGATAACGCGCCCTGCGCGTTTTCATTTTTAAGGAGTATCTTCCCACATGGATCAGGAAATCAGAGAAACTAAGCCAACGATCAAGAGAGAGTCCGACAAGATGGGCACCGCGCCGATCGGCAGGCTCTTGGCTTCCATGGCCTGGCCGGCGATCCTCTCCATGACCATCGCCGCACTGTATAACATCGTAGACAGCATCTTCGTGGCCCGGATCGGCCAGGACGCGCTGACCGCGGTCTCCTTCGTCATGCCGGCCCAGATGCTGATGATCTCCGTGACCGTGGGTTCCGGCGTCGGCGTCAACTCTTTGATCGCGAGGCGCCTGGGCGCCAAGCGGAACGAGGAGGCGGACCTCGCCGCCAGCATCAGCATCCGCATCGGCCTGTTCAACTATCTGATCTTCCTGCTGGCCGGCACCTTCCTGACGGTGCCGTTCATGCGCCACTTCACTGACGATCCGACGATTTTCGAATACGGCTGCACCTACATGCGCCTGGTTTTGTCCGTCAGCCTCTTCGCCTCCGTGGAGGTCATCCTGGAGAAGGTGATGCAGTCCACCGGCAACATGCTGGGGCCTATGATCTGCTCGCTTTCCGGCGCGCTGGTGAACGTCGTCATGCACCCGGTGCTGATCTTCGGCCTCCTGGGCGCCCCGAAGATGGGCGTCGCCGGCGCCGCCATCGCCACCGTCTTCGGTCAGTTCGTGTCCCTCTGCATCGCGACCTACATCATCAAGACCAGAGAACACGCGGTCAAGATCCGCCTCAGGGGCTACCGGATGGACTGGGGCGTGGTGAAGGACATCTACGCCGTATCGCTTCCTTCCATCGTCATGCAGGCCATCGGTTCCTTCATGATGATCGGCCTGAACACCATCCTGGCGGCGGAGACCACCGCGGTGGCCGTCCTGGGCGTCTATCAGAAGCTCCAAAGCTTCGTCTTCATGCCGGTCTTCGGCCTCAACCAGGGCTCCATGCCGATCATGGGCTACAACTACGGCGCAAGGGACCGCAAGCGCCTCATGCATACCTATAAGCTCTGTCTGGGCGTTGCGTTCACGATCATGTCCATCGGCTGCATCCTGTTCCACCTGATCCCGGACCTGTTCCTCAGGATCTTCGACGCGGACGAGAACATGCTTGCCGTGGGCATCCCGGCCTTCCGCACCATCAGCTGGTGCTTCCTGCCGGCGGCCTTCGGCATCATCACCTCCACGCTCTATCAGTCCACGGGGCACGGCGTCTACAGCCTGTTCAGCTCCCTGATCCGCCAGCTCGTCGGCATCCTGCCGCTGGCCTTCATCCTGTACCGGATGGGCGGCGTCGCTGCCTGCTGGTGGGCCTTTCCGCTGGCTGAGATCCTGGGTTGTACCTACCTGGTCATCATGCTGCGGCACCTTTACAGGACCGACATCAAGCCGCTGGACGATCCGCTCCCGGAGGAGGGGGAAGAGGTCATCGGCGCCTGAGAACAAAACGATCCGGCCGGCACATCGAAAGGGATGCGCCGGCCGCTTGCTTTTGGGGAACACCTGTGCGGAAATATTGATATTTTTACCCTGATTTGGTATAATGTCCTGTTGTGCCGGGGCCTGACTAAAAGCGAGATTTCCGGGTAAATATGTAAGAGTGACGAGACCGGCGGGGGATGCCGGCCCCGCTTGAGATAAATAACAAACGACCGCTGCTGTGCGGCGGCCGACAGAGAGGAATAATAATGTATTTAGGAATCGATATCGGCTCCACCACCGTCAAGCTGGTGCTGACCGATGAGGAACAGAACATCCTGTATTCCCGTTACGAGCGCCACATGTCCGACGTTTTGGAGAAGGCCAGGGAGCTCATGGAGGACATGTACGGGAAGTTCGGAGACATCAAGGTGAGACCGATCATCACCGGCTCCGGCGGCCTGGCCCTGGCCAACGTGCTGGGCGTCCGCTTCGAGCAGGAGGTCATCACCTGCAGCAAGGCCGTGGAGACTTTGATCCCGCGGACGGACGTGGCCATCGAGCTGGGCGGCGAGGACGCCAAGATCACCTTCTACGGCGCCACCATCGAGCAGCGGATGAACGGCAGCTGCGCCGGCGGCACCGGCGCCTTCATCGACCAGATGTCGATCCTGCTGAACACGGATCCGAACGGCCTGAACGAGGCGGCCAAGCACCACAAGATGATCTACCCGATCGCGGCCCGCTGCGGCGTCTTCGCCAAGACGGACATCCAGCCGCTGATCAACGACGGCGCGGCCATTGAGGACCTGGCGGCCTCCATCTTCCAGGCGGTGGTCAACCAGACCATCAGCGGCCTGGCCTGCGGCCACCCGATCAAGGGCAACGTGGCCTTTTTGGGCGGCCCGCTGTCCTTCATGAGCGAGCTCAGAGAGCGGTTCATCGAGACCCTGCACCTCACGGAGGACCAGGTCATCTTCCCGGAGAACTCCCGGTTCTTCGTCGCCATCGGCGCCGCCATGCTGGCGGAGAAGGCGGAGGAGATCTCCCTGCAGGAGCTGGTGGACAAGCTCATGAACGCGGACCCGGCGCTCCTGGCGGACACCCGCCGCATCGCGCCGCTCTTCGAGAACAAGGAAGCCTACGAGGACTTCCTGGCCCGCCACGACAAGGACAAGGTGAAGCGCCGGCCGATCACCACGGCGAAGGGCCCGGTCTTCCTGGGCATCGACGCCGGTTCCACCACCACCAAGGCCACCCTGACCGACGAGGAGGGGTACCTGCTGTACTCCTATTACCACGGCAACGAGGGAAATCCGATCGAGACCACCCGCTCCATGCTGAAGGAGCTCTATGGGCTACTGCCTGAGGAGGCCTACATCGCCCGCACCTGCACCACCGGCTACGGCGAGGGGCTGATCAAAGCCGCCTTCAAGGCGGATCTCGGCGAGATCGAGACCATGGCCCATTTCCGGGCGGCGAACTACTTCCTGCCGGGCGTGGACTTCATCCTGGACATCGGCGGCCAGGACATGAAGTGCATGAAGATCAAGGACGGCGCCATCTACAACATCATGCTGAACGAGGCCTGTTCCTCCGGCTGCGGCTCCTTCCTGGAGACCTACGCCAAGTCCGTGAACCTGGACACCCGCCAGTTCGCGAAGGAGGCTTTGTTCGCCGACCACCCGGTGGACCTGGGCACCCGGTGCACCGTCTTCATGAATTCGAAGGTCAAGCAGGCCCAGAAGGAGGGCGCCCAGATCGGCGACATCTCCGCAGGCCTGTCCTACAGCGTCATCAAAAACGCGTTATATAAGGTCATCAAGCTCCGCAACACCGACGAGGCGGGGGAGAAGATCGTGGTCCAGGGAGGCACCTTCCTGAACAACGCCGTGCTCCGCGCCCTGGAGGACATCCTGGGAAAGAACGTGGTCCGGCCGGACATCGCGGGCCTCATGGGGGCCTACGGCTGCTCCCTGATCGCCCAGGAGCACTTCGTGCCGGGGACCAGGTCGGCTTTGATCTCCAAAGACGAGCTCGAGACCTTCACCGTGACCCACAGCAACGGCCGCTGCCACGGCTGCGAGAACCAGTGCATCCTGACCATCAACCGCTTCAGCGACGGCTCCCGGTTCATCACCGGCAACCGCTGCGAGAAGGGGGCCGGCGTCCAGGCGAAGAGCCACGACCTGCCGGACCTTTATGCCTACAAGGTGGAGCGGCTCTTCGACTACAGGCCGCTTGATGAGGCCTTCGCTGCCCGGGGCACGGTGGGCATCCCGCGGGTCCTCAACATGTATGAGGACTACCCGTTCTGGTTCACACTGCTGACCCAGCTGGAGTTCAGGGTCGTGTTGTCGCCGCAGTCCAGCAAGAAGCTGTACGAAAAAGGCATGGACAGCATCTCCTCCGACACTGCCTGCTATCCGGCGAAGCTGGTCCACGGCCACATCAAGTGGCTGGTGGAGCAGGGGATCAAGGAGATCTTCTATCCTTGCCTGAACTACGAACAAAACGAGGACGAGACCGCGCCGAACCACTATAACTGCCCGATCGTCGCCACCTATCCGGAGTCCGTGGCCAACAACATGGACGACCTGTTTGAGGAGAACGGGGTGGCCTTCCACCATCCGTTCCTGCCGTACGACGACGACAAGCGGCTGGTGAAGGCTTTGGCCGAGGAGTTCAGGAGCCGGGGCATCGGAAAGGCTGAGATCGCCGAGGCGGTCAAGGCCGCGAGGGCGGAGCAGCACCACTTCAAGGAAGACGTCCGGGCGAAGGGCGAGGAGGCCATCCGCTTCGCCAGGGAGCACGGCAAGAAGATGGTGGTCCTGGCCGGCCGTCCGTATCACCTGGATCCGGAGATCAACCACGGCATCAACAAGCTGATCGGCAGCTTCGACCTGGTGGTCCTCTCCGAGGACTCGGTCTGCCACATGGGCAAGATGCCGCGCCCGGTGAGGGTCCTGGATCAGTGGGTCTACCATTCCAGGCTCTACAAGGCGGCGGAGTTCGTCGGCCGCTACGACGACATCGAGCTGGTGCAGCTCAACTCCTTCGGCTGCGGCCTGGACGCGGTCACCACCGACGAGGTGGAGGAGATCTGCAACCAGAACAACAAGATGTACACCGTCCTGAAGATCGACGAGGTCTCCAACCTCGGCGCCATCAAGATCCGCATCCGGTCCCTGAAGGCGGCCATGGAGGAGCGGGACAAGAACGACGTCCACGCGGACCCGCACCCGCACAAATACGAACGGAAGCTCTTCACCGAACAGATGCGGAAACAGCAGTACACCATGCTGATCCCGCAGATGTCCCCGATCCACTTCAAATATCTGCAGCCGGCCCTGACCGCCTGCGGCTACAACGCGGTATTGCTCCCGCCGGTGGATAAGAACTCTGTGAACGAGGGCCTGCGCTACATCAACAACGACGCCTGCTATCCGACCATCGTGACCCTGGGGCAGATCATCTCCGCCCTGAAGTCCGGGGAATACGACCTGGATCACACGGCGGTCTTCATGTCCCAGACCGGCGGCGGATGCCGGGCCTCCAACTACGTGGCTTTGCTCCGCAAGGCGCTCAAGGACCTGGGCATGGAGCAGATCCCGGTGGTCTCCTTCAACATGGTGGGCCTGGAGAAGAACCCGGGCTTTTCCATCGACGCGAACATGGGGGCCAAGCTGGTCATCGGCGCCGTCTACGGCGACCTGATGATGCGGCTCCTCTACGCGACCCGGCCGTACGAGAAGGTGCCGGGGACCTGCCAGGCTTTGATGGACAAGTGGGAGGGCCCGATCATCGAGAACACCCTCCACTTCAAGAAGAAGGTCTACGAGCAGAACCTCAGGGACATCGTCCGGGACTTCGACGCGGTGGAGCGCACCGGCGCCGTCAAGCCTAAGGTGGGCGTGGTCGGCGAGATCCTGGTCAAATACCACCCGAACGCCAACAACAACATCGTCGACATCATCGAGGAGGAGGGCGGCGAAGCGGTGGTCCTGGACCTGATCGACTTCTTCCTCTACGGGTTCTACAGCAAAAAGTTCAACTACGAGCACCTGTCCGGTTCCTACAAGCAGATGATGATCAACCAGGCGGCGATCAAAGCCGTGGAGATCCTGAGGAAGCCGATGCGCAAAGCCCTCCGGGAGAGCGTCCACTTCACCGAACCGTTCTACATCCACGAGACCGCGGAGGCGGCCACCGAGGTGGTCTCCCTGGGCAACCAGTGCGGCGAAGGATGGCTTTTGACCGGCGAGATGATCGAGCTCATCCACAGCGGCTGCGAGAACATCGTCTGCCTGCAGCCTTTCGCCTGCCTGCCGAACCACGTCATCGGAAAGGGCATGATGAAGGCCATGCGCCGGCTGAACCCGAGGGCCAACATCGCGGCCATCGACTACGACCCGGGCGCCAGCGACGTCAACCAGCTGAACCGGATCAAGCTGATGATGGCCACCGCCCACAAGAATCTGGACAAAAAGCTGGCGGCGGAGGCGGCAAAAGCCGCAAAAGAGGCCTGACGAGAAAAATTCTTGTCAACCACAACATAATCGTTTATAATACTTTAGGTTAAGGTATAGAGTCATAATCAGAATCAACGATAGGAGGTGTTCCTGTGGGAAGACACGGAACGATTGCAGGAAGAAAGGCCGCTCAGGACTCCAAGAGAGCAGCCATGTTTACCAAGTACGCTAAGGCCATCACGGTCGCGGCTAAGGACGGCGGAGACCCGGAATACAACGCCAGCCTCAGAGTCGCCATCGAAAAGGCCAAGGCCATCAGTATGCCGAACGACAATATCCAGCGCGCCATCAAGAAGGGCACCGGCGAACTGGGCGGCGCTTCTTACGAAGAGCTGACATTCGAAGGATACGGTTCCGGCGGCGTAGCGTTCATCGTAAACTGCCTGACCGACAACACCAACCGGACGACCTCCGCGGTGAGATCTGCCTTTGATAAGCACGGCGGGAACATCGGCACTCCGGGCTGCGTTTCCTACATGTTCTCCCGCAAGGGCGTCATCGTCATCGAGAAGACCGATGAGATCGACGAGGACGAACTGATGGAAGCCGCACTCGAGGCGGGCGCCGACGACATGATCTCCGATGAGGACAGTTTCACCATCTACACCGATCCGGCTGTCTACACGGATGTGCACAGCGCGCTCTCCGGCGCCGGCTATGAGCTGGTGGACTCCGACATCGAGTTCGTTCCGTCCATGGAATCCACGCCGAGCGACAAGGATCTGGGCAAGCTCCGCAAGCTGGTCGCGGCCCTCGAGGACAACGACGACGTCCAGAAGGTCCAGACCAACAGCGCCGTGGATCTCTACGACGAGGAGTAGTCCTGATAACAAGACACAGAGACGGGCAGGGTGACCTGCTCGTTTTTCTTTGCCCTCGGGCGGGACAAAACCATCCGCGGCGGGCGGCGGCTGCTGGTAATATCCGCCTGGAGCAGACAATTACTGGAAATTGCACTCAGGTAGTGCAATCCGGCAGGTTTTATAGTATAATGGTCTTGCCTGGAACTCAGGTTAAGGGATTTCATAATTGAACCTACACTTTATGCACGGGATTCCGCGTCCTGTACGATATGCCGGGCCGTCTTCGAACGGATGGCAGAGGCGGCGGGCAGGAGACCCACCTATCACTTGATAGGGCGTCAATTATACCCCTGACGGAGCTTCCGGGTCATTTTTCGTGACATAGGAGAGAGACTACCGATGAACCTGCCTAACAAGCTGACCCTCGCGAGGATCATCGCCGTTCCTTTTTTCATCATCGCGTACATGACGGGGCATTCTCTGATCGCCTTCGTCCTGTTCATCCTGGCGTCCCTGACGGACATGCTGGACGGGAAGATCGCCAGGAAGTACGACCTGATCACCAACTTCGGCAAGATCATGGACCCGCTTGCGGATAAGATCCTGGTCTATTCCGCCTTCTGCCTGATGGTGGAGGACGGGACCATCCCGGGATGGATGCTCATCGTCATCCTGGCCAGGGAGTTCCTGGTGGCCGGCATCCGCACGGTGGCTGCCTCCGAGGGCATCGTCATCGCGGCGGCCATGAGCGGCAAGATCAAGACGGTCCTGCAGATGATCGCCGTGCCGATGCTGCTCCTCGTGCCGGTCCTGCCGGCGGGGCAGTTCCACGACGTCCTCGCGATCGCCGCCCGGATCTTCCTGTGGGCGTCCCTGGCGATGACCATCTGGTCCGGCGCCGAGTACGCCATCAAGAACAAGCAGGTCTTTGCCCAGTGATTTTTCCGCCGGCTCCCGCAGCCGGCGTTTTCATTGTTCGGATTCTGAGTTTACGTAATACATTTATCGCAAAGGAGATATCATGCGCTGTGCCATTTTGACGGTGGGGACCGAGATCCTCTTCGGACAGATCGTGAACACGAACGCCGCCTACCTGTCCCGGGAGCTGAACCTGCTGGGATTCGACGTGATGTACCACTACACCGTGGGGGATAACGACGGCCGTCTGGCCGAGGTGATCCGCACCGCCTTCAAGGACGTGGATCTGATCGTGACCACCGGCGGCCTCGGGCCGACGGAGGATGACCTGACCAAGGAGACCGCCTGCGCTGTTCTGCACGACGAGCTGGCGGTCCACGCCGAGAGCCTGGCCGCCCTGGAGCGGATCGCACGCCTGAGGGGCCGGAAGATGACCCTGAACAACTACAAGCAGGCCATGATGCCGACCCGGGCTGTGGTCTTTGATAACGACGCGGGCTCCGCGCCGGGCTTCGTCCTGGAGGATGGGGGCAAGTCCATCCTCTGCATGCCGGGGCCTCCGCGGGAGATGCACAGGATGTGGGAGCGCCGGGCGAAACCGTATCTTCTGCAGTTCAGCACCGGCGTCATCCATTACCGGCTGCTCCGGTACTTCGGCATCGGCGAATCCTCCCTGGAGACGAAGCTGCTGCCTTTGATCGACGCCCAGACGGACCCGACCCTCGCCACCTACGCCAAGGAAGGGGAATGCAACGTCCGGGTCGCCAGCAAAAGGGAGAGCCCGGAGGAGGCGAAGGCGGCGGTGGACGAGATGGCCCGCCGGGTCGCGGCGCTGACCGGGGAGTTCATCTACAGCTTCGACGGAGAGGACTATAACCTGGCCGTCGGCAAGGAGCTGATCCGCCGGGGCCTCACGATCTCCGCCTGCGAATCCTGCACCGGCGGCATGTTCTCCGAGAGCCTGGTCAGCGTGCCGGGGATCTCCGCCGCCTTCGACCGGGGCCTAGTGACCTACACGGAGAAGGCCAAGATGGAGGAGCTTGGGGTGAAGCCTGAGACCCTCGAGAAATACACCGCCGAGAGCCCTGAGACCGCCATCGAGATGGCAAGGGGGCTCAGGGAAAAGACCGGCAGCGCCATCTGCGTATCCTCCACCGGCGTTGCGGGGCCGGGGCCTTACGGCGACAAGCCTGCGGGGCTCATGTACGTGGGCATCTCGATGGATGGCTACGAGCGGGTGAGGGAGATCCGCACCAACCGGGACGACCGCCGCTGGAACCGCCATTACTGCGTGCTGTGCATGTTCGACGAGATCCGCAAAGCCATCGGATTTTCTCCGGAATTGTGACGCCTTCGATTGACAGTCTATGGGGAAGAGACTATACTGCAGACACCATAAATTTCCTAAATATGCGCTTGCTTTTTGGGCGCTGAGCAGTTATTATATTAACAGAAACGAACATTTGTTCACAAGGAGGATATACATGGCAGCTAAGAAGGATGTCAAGGACATGCGTACCGGCCCGAGCAATGCCGAGAAGGAGAAGGCCCTGCAGGCTGCGCTGGACAAGATCCAGAAGCAGTTCGGCCAGGGTGCCATCATGAGGATGGGCGAGGGCACCAACATAGATAATCTGGACGTGATCTCCACCGGTTCGATCAGCCTCGACCTGGCGACCGGCGTGGGCGGCGTCCCTAAGGGCAGGATCATCGAGATCTACGGACCGGAGTCCTCCGGCAAGACCACCCTGACCCTCCACATCGTCGCCGAGGCCCAGAAGAAGGGCGGCAAGGCGGCCTTCATCGACGCCGAGCACGCGCTGGACCCGGTCTACGCCAGGAACCTGGGCGTCAAGGTGGACGAGCTCCTGGTCTCCCAGCCGGATACCGGTGAGCAGGCGCTGGAGATCTGCGACATGCTGGCCCGTTCCGGCGCACTGGACGTCATCGTCATCGACTCCGTCGCGGCCCTCGTGCCGAAGGCGGAGATCCAGGGCGACATCGGCGATTCCCACGTTGGCCTGCAGGCCAGGCTCATGTCCCAGGCCCTGCGCGTGCTGGCGGGCACCGTGAGCCGCTCCAACACCTGCGTCGTCTTCATCAACCAGCTCCGTGAGAAGGTCGGCGTCATGTTCGGCAACCCTGAGACCACCACCGGCGGCAGAGCGCTGAAGTTCTATTCCACCATGCGCTT
>CADCOV010000256.1 GCA_902803185.1 uncultured Eubacteriales bacterium | reverse complement strand
CGCGGTGCAGCCGCCTGGCGGACCGCACAGTGTGGATCTTCATTTTCTGCCGATCCACACGTGTGGTTTTTCGTTTTTGGATTTCCACACTGTGCGCAGCACCACAACAAAAAAAAACAGCCTTCGCTGCTCCCGCGCTCTCCTACTTTCGAAAAAAGGGATGTCTCAAAATTGCTTCGCACTACTGGCTTTACCAATGGTATCGACGCTGTTTTCATTCGAAACAGACTGTGATCGAGCCGCGAAGGGAACCTGGACAGCAAAAACCACTTCGCGCCGCTGGCTTTACCAATGGTATCGACGTCGTTTTCATTCGAAATAGACTACGATCGGGCCGCAAGGCCGATTCGGACAGCAAAAACCACTTCGCACCGCTGGCTTTACCAATGGTATCGACGTCGTTTTCATTCGAAATAGGCTTTGATTGAGCAGCGAAGAGAACCTGAAAAGTAAAAACCACTTCACACCGCTGGCTTTACCAATGGTAAAGCCACCCTTACGCGCTGAAAACAAACGCGAAGCTCCCCCCAGAGAATCAAAAATGGGATGCCCCAAAACCTATAGTTTTGAGACATCCCCCTCTCTCACTTTCTGCTCTCGTAGTCCTCTTCGATCCGCTTCTTCCAGAAGCCTCCGAGCCGATGCCCCTTCGGCGCCGACCGCATGGCGGATACCGTTTCCGATACGACCTCGTAGTTCAGGAGCGTCCCCTCGTGATCCGAATGGAAGTTCACCGCCCGGTCCTCGTGGAAGCCGAACCGGCCCGCGACCTCGATGGCGTCCATGTTCGCGCCCAGGAACAGGAACTCCCAGCCGTACTTCTCCTGCTCGTGCTGCACCATCTCCTTCACCCTGTCGTAGGTGAATTCCCGGCTGGCGTTCTCCAGGCCGTCGGTGGTGATCACGAAGATCGTTTTCTCTGGCCGGTCCTCCTCACGGGCGTACCTGTGGATGTTCCGGATGTGGCGGATCGCGCCGCCCACCGCGTCGAGCAAAGCCGTGCAGCCCCTGACGTAGTAGTCCTTCTCCGTCATCGGCGCCACCTTGTCCAGCGGCACCCGGTCGCAGAGAACCTCGCTCCGGTCATCGAAGAGGATCGTGGACACCAGGACCTCGCCTTCCTCCTTCCGCTGCTTATCCAGCATCCCGTTATACCCGCCGATCGTGTCCTTCTCCAGGCCGCACATGGAGCCGCTTCTGTCCAGGATCATCACCAGTTCTGTCAAATTCTTCTTCATCTCTATGCCCTCCTTTTCTCATTGGCTGAGCTAAGTGTAGCGCAGATCGAAGAAGCTTTGGTCGCCCGTGAGGCGACATCTCAGGCCAGCTGCGGTTCGTCGAAATCGAAGAGGCAGATGTTGATCTCCATGATGTCGTAGATGCCGTTTTCGATGAAATAGCGGACGATGAGGTCGGACCGGCTGCTGTCGGAGATGGCGTAGCCCGCCCGGCCGATCAGGTCCTTCGTCTCGTCCAGATTGAGGCGCAGGGCGATGGCCAGCGCCAGGGCGGTCTTTTTGCTCGGCTGGTAGTCTTTGTTGCTGCGGATCTTGGAGAAGAGCCGGCGGTCCATGTTCGCCCGCTTGTAGACCTCCGCATCGGTGTAGCCCTTCTGGTCGATGGTGCGCAGGAGCATCTCCTGGAAGGTCTCCGCCTTGTGCTTCATGATGTCCTCGAGTTTCCGCTTGGCAGGGAGCTTGATCTTCTCCGCCTTCTGCGGCTTCGGGCGCGAAGAGGTCTCCGCGGCGTACCCGGACGGCGGCAAAGCGGCCTTCGCGGCTTGCTCGGGCGGCATCGCGTGGTTCGCGCCCATCGGCGGCGTTCCGACACCCGGCACCGGCGGCCTGCCCGCGTCCGTCTCCTCCTGGTCCTCATAGGCAGCAGTGAACCAGCGGCGGGCTCTCTCCCTGCGGTCCCAGCGGATGGCGGACTCGTTCAGCTCTCCCCTCGGCGGCCGTTCCGCCGAAGCGATCTCCTCCGCCATGTGGTCCGTCAGATACTGCTCCACCTTCCCCACCCACTGCTCGGAGAGGGAGAGGGCCTCCCGGCCCAGCACCACGAGGGTGACCTCCATGTCCGAGGTCTCGAGGAACTTCTCGATCTCCGCCAGGGCGATCGGGATGGCCGTCTTCTTCGGGAAGCCGTAGGAGCCGGTGCTGATCAAAGGAAAGGCGATGCTTTCGCATCCCAGCTGTTCCGCCAGCAGCAGGCTTTTGCGGTAGCAGGACCGGAGCAGGTCCGCCTCCCCGCGCCCGCCGCCCATCCAGACCGGTCCCACTGTGTGGATGATGTACTTCGCGGGCAGCGCAAAAGCCGGCGTCACCGCCGCCTCTCCCGGGGCGATGCGGCCGATCTTCTCCCTTGCGGCCATGAGCTTCTCCGCCCCGGCCGCCATATACACGGCGGTGTCGGTCCCGGCGCCCACCTTTGGCTCCGGGTTCGCCGTATTCACGATGGCGTCCGCCGCCACCTTCGTCAAATCCTGTCGGATGATCTTAAAAGGCATATGTCCTCCTCGTGCAGGATCCCTGTCCTGCCGCTTCTATTGTAGCCCCGTCGGGCCAAAAGGACAAGCGTCTCAGGCGAGCGGGATCCGAAGCTGCATCCCGGGCATGAGGGTCTCCGCCGTGACCCCATTCTCCGCGCCGATCTCGTAGACCAGCCGGCGGACGTCGCCGGTGACCCGCCCCGAAAGCGCCGGGTCCTCCGACGCGCAGCGGGCGATCTCCCAGAGGGTGTCCCCCTCCTCGACGGTGACGATATGGTATTCCGGCCGGCTCTCGCCCTCCGCATCGCTCTGGCCGCTCACGGCCAGCACCAGGGCCGACAGCAGGAGGCAGCAGATCAAAGCAAAGGTGATGAAACGGGTGCGGCTGACGATCCTGTATCTTCTGAACATGTCCGGTTCCTCTCTTTCCGAATGGGGCTCTCTTCCCCTTCCCACGCTCCTGACACTATCGTTGAATGAAAAACTAAACCTCAACTGAAATATCGATCAATAACAATTCCTTGCTCTCTGCGTTGAAAAAGTGCCTTTAAAGCGAT
>CADCOV010000255.1 GCA_902803185.1 uncultured Eubacteriales bacterium | reverse complement strand
GTAGTTCGGGTGCCATCTGTTGACGATCGCGACCACGACGGAGATGACCATGAAGATGGCGGAGCACTGGTTCACGTACCAGCCCATCTTCAGGAGGCCGTAAGCCATGCAGAGGATGCCGACGAAGAGGATCAGCAGGGTGAGCTTGCGGACGCCGGTCAGTTCGGCGTTCATCTTCTCGTCGTTCATCGCCATGTCGCCCATGTCGATGCCGGTGACGACGGACTTGGAAGGATCCTTGCGGATCCGCTTCGCGTAGAACATCGTGTAAGCGATCAGCAGGAGTGTCATGACCACGAGGATGATGATGCGGTAGCCGATCCCGGAGAACATCGGCAGCTCAGCGATGGACTGGGCGACGCCGATGGTGAACGGGTTCACCGTCGCGGACGCGAAGCCGATGCCGACCGGGATGACGGAGATCGCGACGCCGACCATGGCGTCGTATCCCAGTGCCAGCGCGACGGCGACGAAGATCGGGACGAAGGCGACGACCTCCTCATAGGAGAAGGTACCGGTGGAGCCCCAGACGGAGAAGACGATCATGATCAGGATGATCACGATGTCCGCGTACTTCGTGGAGCCCTTGGTCTTTTTGATCATCCAGGCGATGGCAGCGTCGATGGCGCCGGTCTCCTGAATCAGATACATGCAGGAAAATGCCGAGAAAATAAGGAATGTGATGCTGGCCGCGCCGATGAGGCCGTCCTGGATGCATGTGAACATCTTGAACGGGCCGACCGGGGTCTTGTCCACATAGTGGAACGTGGTCGGGTCGACGAGCGTACGTCCTGTCGCCTCATCAACGTAGGTGTCGTACGTACCAGCCGGGATGATCCATGTAGCGATCGTCGCCACGACGATGATGCAGAAAAGGATCACCAGCGCATGAGGGATCTCTCTTTTCTTCTTGTTCATCTTGAACCTCTTTCTTTCACTTTGCTGAATGTGACATGGCCATGTCAAATAATACCTTTGCTGACAATATAATCCTTAGAGCTACTCCAAGGTCAATATTCTGGCAATTAAAAAAAGGCCTTAATTAAAGGCCTCATTTTCACTCGATCGGTATCATCAGATCGTAGTATGCCACATCGTAATAGCGGAAGGAGATCACGCGGAACACCGCATCTCCGGCCACCCTGTAGCCCATCCGGAAGACCTGGTCGAAAGCCTCGAACAGCGCCGAGTAATCTTTGCCCGTGATCGTCTTCACCGTCGTCCTCAGGCATTTCCGGAGCTCCAGATACTCGAAGTCCCCGCAGGCGTAGTTGGGGTTCCTGCGGTAGTCCTCGAAGTCCGGCATCGACAGCGCCTGCTGGTCCGGCAGCCGCTCCTCCCCGGTGAGCTGCGCGGGTGTGATCTCCGAAAGGGGCCGGATGCACGCCTGCGGGAAGAGGAAAGTCAACTTCGGCGCATGGACCGTCGTCAGATCGGAAAAGTGCTGCATCGTGCTCTTCATATCCCCCTTGAGCCGTTCCAGGATCAGGGGCGGCGACATTTCGACGGAGATGCGCCCCATGTAGTGGAGCGCGTTCGAAAAGTTGGTGATGTAGTCGTCCGCGAGGGCGATCCTGTCCTGCAGGGTCTTGAGCTCCTCCTCAAGGACTATCTTCTGTTTGGCGATGCAGGCCACCTCATCCTCCAGGGAGGCGTGGTCGCACAGCTTCTGGAGTTCCTCCAGCGAGACCCCCATCTGCCGGAGATGGACCAGATAGCCAAAGAAGATCAGGTCCTCCCTGTTGTATTGCCGGTAATTGTTCTCCTCATCCCGGACGGCGGTCAGCAGGCCCTTCTTCTCATAGAACCGGACAGTATCCGTGGATACCCCGAAGTACTCCGCCAGCTCGCCGATCTTGTAACCGGTGCGGTTCGGATCCCTGATCATGGCAGTCCCCTCTTTCGTCTTTTTCTCTATTTCTCCGCCCGCGGCAGGGTCGATCCGCCGTGGGGCATCACGATCACCGTGGCGTCAGGCCCCTGCTGGGCCAGGGCGTCGTCAAAGGCCTTCTGCAGGTCGTCGTACGGCTCGAAGAAGATGCTCCTGACGAAGTCCGGCTCCATCTCGGAGACCAGCTT
>CADCOV010000254.1 GCA_902803185.1 uncultured Eubacteriales bacterium | reverse complement strand
GTCGCGCAACATGCGCACGCACATAGCGTGGAACGTGCAAATCCACATGCCGCGCGTGTTGGGTACCGCCCGGGTGGTGCCGTTCTGCTTTGCCCGTTCCGCGATCGCAGGCTCCGCCATGAAGCACTTGACCTCGCCGCCGCACTTCGCCAGGCTCGGCTTGCTGACGCCGGCCTTCGCCATGTTGGTGTCGGTGACGATGTGGGTGCCCCGGCTCAGGGCCAGGGCGCCGGCCTTCGCCGCGCCCTCCGTGAAGCGCAGGGTCTCTGCGAACTCGAAGTCCGCGGTGGTGTGGATCACCCGTTTGACCACCGCCTCGTTCTCCGGCGGGATCTCGATCCCCTTCTCTTTCAGCTCCTCGGCGATGATGCGCATGCTGGTGCGCTCGATGTCCGCCGGCAACACGTGCTGTGCCATATCAAAACTCCTCCATCGCCCGGTAGATGGCGTCCATGTCCAGGCTGTTCCGGACCGCCTCCGCCAGGATGTCGTACTGTCTCTGCTTATAGGCCGCCCGGCTCTCCGGGACCGCCTCCTCCAGGGTCATGCCCTTGAGGCCCGCCAGGTACTCCGCGACCTTCTGCGTCAGCTCTCCGGTGTCGAAGAGGCCGTGGAGATAGGTGCCGAAGATGCGGCCGCTGACCGCGCCGTCCGGCTTTCCGCCCTCGATGACGCAGAACGGCTCCGCCTCCCCGGTGGTCTTTCCCATGTGGATCTCGTAGCTGTCCAGGGCCGCGCCGGCGAAAGGCGCCGCCTTGACCTCCGCTTTGACCCTCGTGCGGGTCTTGTCCGCGGTGAAGATGGTCTCGCAAGGCAGGAGCCCCAGGCCGGCCAGTTCGCCGCCGTGCTCCACGCCCTCAGGATCGGAGAGCTTCCGCCCCAGCATCTGGTAGCCGCCGCAGACGCCCAGGACCGGCGTGCCCCGGTCCGCCAGCTTCAGGATCTCCGCCTCCAGCCCGTTCTGGCGGAGCCAGAGGAGGTCGCCCATGGTGTTTTTGGTGCCCGGCAGGATCACCAGGTCCGGCGTGCCCAGCTGCTCTCTGCGCAGCACGTAGCGCACGCCCATGGCCGGATGCTCCTCCAGCGGCGTGAAATCCGTGAAGTTGGAGATGTGCGGGAGCCGGACCACCGCGATGTCGATCGGCCTGACCGCAGCCGTCTGCTCCAGCCGCGGCGCCAGGCTGTCCTCGTCGTCGATGTCCACCCTGGTGTAAGGGACGACCCCCAGCACCGGGATCCCCGTCAGCTTCTCCAGGGTCGTAAGGCCCGGCTTCAGCAGCGTGACGTCGCCCCGGAATTTGTTGACGACGGTGCCGATGATCCGCTTCCGCTCCTGCTCCTGCAGCAGGGCGATGGTGCCGTAGAGCTGGGCGAAGACGCCGCCCCGGTCGATGTCGCCGGCCAGGATCACCGGCGCATCCACCAGCTCCGCCATGCCCATGTTGACGATGTCCTGGTCCCTCAGGTTGATCTCCGCCGGGGAGCCCGCGCCCTCGATCACGATGATGTCGTGCTCCTCCGCCAGGGAATCGTAAGCCGCCCGGATGTCCGGGAGCAGCGTATGCTTCATCTTGAAATAGTTGGCCGCGCTGTAGTGGCCCCGGACCTCGCCGTTCACGATCAGCTGGCTCCCGGTGTCGCTGGAAGGCTTCAGCAGGATCGGATTCATCCTCACGTCCGGTTCCAGGCCCGCCGCCTCCGCCTGGGCCACCTGGGCCCGCCCCATCTCCAGGCCGTCCCTGGTGATGTAGCTGTTCAGCGCCATGTTCTGGCTCTTGAAGGGCGCCGGATGGTACCCGTCCTGCAGGAAGATCCGGCAGAGCGCCGTGACCAGAAGGCTCTTCCCCGCCCCGGACATCGTGCCCTGGACCATGATGCGTTTAGCCATTGTTTATTACCTCCGTGAGCGCCTGCAAAAAGGCGTCGTTTTGTTCCTCCCGCTTCACCGCCGCCCGGTACCAGCCGGCGCGAAGCCCGATATAGTTGCTGCAGTCCCGGATCAGGATCCCCTTCTCCCGAAGGGCGTCTCCGAGACCCGGATCGCCGCTGTCAAACAGCAGATAGTCCGCCTCCCCCGGGATCACCCGAAGGCCCAGCGCCTCCATCCGCGCCATCATCCTCGTCCGTTCCCGGGCCGTCAAAGCCCTCATCTCCTCGAGGAAGCCGGCCTCCTTCAAAGCCGCGATGCCCGCCTCCTGGGCCGGCACGGACACCGCCCAGGGCTGTCCCGCCGCCTCGATCGTTGCCGCGGTCTCCGCGCTGCCGCAGAGCAGATACCCGAGCCTGAGTCCCGCCATGGCGAAGCTCTTGGTGAAGGCCCTGAGGATCAGGAGCTCAGGATGCGCCGCCAGCTCCCCGACCAAAGTATGCCGCTCCCTGTCTGTCAGAAACTCCATGAAGCACTCGTCCACCATCAGGCGGACGCCCGTCTCCCCGCAGCGGGCGAGGATCCTGCGGAGCAGCGCCGGGTCCGTGGTGCGGCCCGTCGGATTGTTGGGCTCGCAGAGGATCAAAAGATCCAGCTCCGGCCCGATCCAGCCCAGGATCTCCTCCGTCACCCGGAAATCGTCCTCCTCCTTCAGCGGGAAGTGGTCGCAGGCGCAGCCCGCCTTGGCCAGCGCCTCCTCGTACTCGGAGAATGTCGGCGCCGTCACCAGGGCCCGCTTCGGGGCGAGGCCCCTCGCGACCCTCAGGATCAGGTCCGAGGCACCGTTGCCGCAGAGGATC
>CADCOV010000253.1 GCA_902803185.1 uncultured Eubacteriales bacterium | reverse complement strand
CAAGCTGATGCACGACCTCAAGGAGGACGGGGACAGCTTCATCGCCGCGAAGGGCGGCAAGGGCGGCAAGGGCAACGTCCACTTCAAAAACTCCGTCCGCCAGGCGCCGAACTTTGCGGAGGCCGGCGGCGACGCCAAGGAGCGGGATGTGATCCTGGAGCTCAAGATGATCGCCGACGTGGGCCTCGTGGGTTTCCCAAACGTGGGGAAATCCAGCCTGCTGGCGACGGCGACCAACGCCAGGCCGAAGATCGAGAACTACCATTTCACGACCATCGAGCCGAACCTGGGCGTGGTGCGCCTGGAGGACCGGGATTTCGTCATGGCGGACATCGCGGGCATCATCGAGGGCGCCCATCAGGGACTGGGCCTGGGCCTCAAGTTCCTCAAGCACATCGAGCGGACCAAGGTTTTGATCCACGTGGTGGACGTGTCCGGCAGCGAAGGCCGGGATCCGATCGACGACTTCGAGAAGATCTGCGCCGAGCTCCTGTCCTACAGCCCGGCGGTGGCGGCCAAGCCGATGATCGTCGCGGCCAACAAGATCGACCTGATCGATGAGGACGATGAGAAGTACCTCGCCTTCAAGGCTTATATCGAGGGGAAGGGGCTTCCGTGCTATCCGATCTCCGCACCGATCAATCTCGGCGTCAAGGAGCTGCTCTACGCGGCTTCCAGGGCGCTGGACGAGGCGACCCTCAATCCGCCGCCGGAGGAGGAGTACGAGTACTTCGATTTCGAGGCCGAGGACAACGACGAGGATTACCGCCGCATCGAGGCCTACAAGGACGGCGACGTGTACGTTTTGTCCGGCAAACAGCTCAAAAAGATCTTCCAGTCCACCAACTTCAACGACATGGGCTCGCTGCGCTATCTGTACAAGTACATCGAGAAGAACGGCGCCCTGGACGAACTGAAGAAGCTGGGCCTGGAGGAGGGCGACACCGTCCGCATCGAGGACTACGAGCTGGAGTATTATGACGAGTATTGATCTCTGATCACGGAAGGAACAGTATGAGCAAACGTCTTTCCGAGGCGGAAATTGAAGAATTATATATCGTGTATCAGACGCCGGAGCACGTCGTCGCCCACTGCAGGGCGGTGGGGCGTGTCGCCGAGCGGATCGCGAAGGAACTGATGAGAAGCGGAGTCGACATCGACCCCGCTCTTGTTCGTGCAGCGGGTTTCGCCCACGACGTGATGCGGAAGATGGACTACCACGGGGAGCGCTGCGCCGACCTTTTGATCGAGATGGGCTACCCGGAGGAAGCGGATCTGGTGCGGGACCACATGACGAGGGCTCTGGGAGACCCGGAGCACCCGACGGCCAACGACGTCCTCTGCCTGGCAGACCGGATCGTCAAGGAGCACGCCTACGTGGGGCCTGACGCCCGGTTCGAGGACCTGATTATCCGCCGGGGCCAGGACAAGTCGGAGCACCTGCTCCGCGCCCGGGACAAGATCAAAGACTATATCCGCGTCATCGAAAAGAGGATCGGCCGGAGCTTCGACAGCCTATTTTTGGAGCAGGCGGACGCCGCCAAGCTCTCCGGCATGCTGAAGCGGGTGGAAAAACCGGCCCGCTACATCGGCTCCGAGTTCAACATGGCGAGAAAGACCGGGGACGGATGCCTCCGGTTCGCCTTCGCGTTCCCGGACCTCTACGAGATCGGCATGTCCTACATGGGCCTGCAGATCCTCTACGATCTTCTGAACAAGAGAGAAAGCATCTACTGCGAGCGGGTCTTCGAGCCTGCCGCGGACATGGCGGCTTTGATGCGGGAGGAGGGGCTGTCCCTCTTCACCCTGGAGACCAAGACGCCGGTCCGGGACATGGACGCGTTCGGCTTCACCCTGCAGTACGAGATGTCCTTTACCAACATCCTGGATATGATGGACCTGGCGGGGCTTCCGTTCAGATCCGCTGACCGAAACGAGTGCCATCCGCTCATCATCGCGGGCGGCCCGTGCGCCTATAACCCGGAGCCGCTGGCGCCGTTCGTGGACGTCTTCCTGATCGGAGACGGCGAGGAGCTCCTGCCGGCCTTCCTGGAGGAATACAAGAGGGCGAAGGAGCAGGGGATGCCGAGGGAGGCCTTCCTGCGTTCCGTCTGCAGCTGGCAGGGGGTCTACGTGCCTTGCGCCTACGAGCCGGAGTACCATGAGGACGGCACAGTTTCCCGCTACCGCAAGCTGTGGGAGGAGGCGCCGGACCGGGTGGAAAAGGCTTTGATCGGCGACATCGCGCCGCTGCCGTTCCCGACCGCGCCGATCGTCCCGTTCATCGACACCGTCCACGACCGGGCGGTGGTGGAGACCTTCAGGGGCTGCACCAGGGGCTGCCGGTTCTGCCAGGCGGGCATGATCTACCGCCCGGTGAGAGAGCGGCCGAAGGAGCTCATCACGGAGCTCGCCAAGGCCCAGATCGAGAACACCGGCCACGACGAGCTGTCGCTCCTGTCCCTGTCCACCTCCGACCATTCGGAGTTCGAGCCGCTGGCCACCTCCCTGATGGAGGACTGCGCCTCCCGGAACGTGGCGCTCTCGCTGCCGTCCCTCAGGCTCGACACCTTCTCCTTCACCGTGCTGCAGGAGATCCAGAAGTACCGCAAGTCCGGCCTGACCTTCGCGCCGGAGGCCGGGACCCAGCGCCTCAGGGACGTCATCAACAAAGGCATCACCGAGGAGGACATCCTCTCCGCCGTCAAGCAGGCGGTGGAGCTGGGCTGGACCCACGTGAAGTTCTACTTCATGATCGGCCTGCCGACGGAGACCTACGAGGATCTGGACGGCATCGCTGACATCGCCAGGAAGACCATGTGGACGGCGAAGGCGGCCGGCGGCAAGGGCCGATTCAACGTCACCGTCAGCGTCTCCAACTTCGTGCCGAAGCCGCACACCCCGTTCCAGTGGTACCCGCAGGACACGGTGGAGAGCTTCCGGGCCAAACACGACTACCTGAAGGAAAAGCTCCGCATCAAGGGTGTGACCTTCCACTACCACGACGACATGACCAGCGTGCTGGAGGCCATCCTGGCAAGGGGCGACCGCCGGAGCGCGGATCTCCTGGAGGCGGCCAACCGCCTGGGATGCAGGCTGGACAGCTGGTCCGAGCACTTCGACCCGGAGAAATGGACGAGGGCCATCGAGGAGAGCGGCATCACCGCCGATTTCTACGCCTACAGAGAGCGGGCCCTGGACGAGGTGCTGCCGTGGCACATCATCGACCCGATCGTCTCCGACGAATTCCTCCTGAGAGAGTGGAACAAAGCGCAGGCCGAGACCACGACCCACGACTGCCGCTACGGCTGCGTGGGCTGCGGGATCAACCGCAAAACGACCTGCAGACTGGGAGGGATCTATGGCTAGACTGTATTTGAGATTCGCCAAGCGGGGCTACATCCGCTACACGTCCCACCTGGACCTGCTGCGCCTCTTCAAGCGGGCCTTCAAGCGCACGGGAGTGCCTCTCGCGTACTCCCAGGGGTACAACCCGCATCCGAAGATGAGCTTCGCCCAGCCGCTTTCGCTGGGCTACACTGCGGAGCAGGAGTTCCTGGAGTTCTACACCTACGAGGACATGCCGGCGGAGGAGATCCTCGCCCGGATGGCGCCGGCGATGCCGGAGGGCCTGGAGCTCTCGGAGTGCCGGATCCTGGACATGGCGCCGAAGTCCATGGCGGCGGTGGTGACCGGGGCGGAGTATTCCGCAGCGCTGCCGGCCTCCGCAAACGTGACCCAGGAGGCGCTCAGCGCTTTGATCGGCGATTACCTGGCCCAGCCGGAGATCGTCGCCATGAAGAAGATGAAGAAGACCAAACGTCTCGAACCGGTGGACATCAAGCCGATGATCCGCAGCATGCGGGCCATCCCGGGCGTCTGGGCGCCGGAGCTCGCCATGGAGCTGGACTCCGGCAGCGCCTCCAACCTGAGCCCGGAGCTGGTGCTCCAGACCTTCCTGGAGAAGGAGCTCCCTCAGGTCCATCGCTACGACGTGGAGGTCTGCCGCAAATATCTGCTTTTCGACCCTTGTATTCCCCATATGACGGGGGTACACTTAGATCACTCGAAATCAAAGGAGGGATCTGAGGATGAGAAAGGGCAGGCTGAAGGCTGAGCTCCGCTCGCTGGGAAAGCGCGCTGCGAGGTGGAGCGAGGACCACAGGAAGACATTGAAACGGGCGGCCGTGATCGGAACGATCATCGCCGCTTTCGTGTTTTTGGGAGAGAATGGGGAAAACCGGGATCCGAGCGTCCTCGAGATCGGGACCGCACCGCATGAGACCGCGGAGGAGACCGAAAATGGCGATCCTGTGGCCGAAATCGCCCGGAGCGGGAATCTGTTCACCGGGGCGGAGGTGCCCGTGAAATCAAGGATTTTCGTCGACATCAGCGGCGCGGTGGAGGCGCCCGGCGTCTACGAGCTGGAGGAGGGCGCCAGGCTCGCGGAGCTGGTGGAGCTGGCGGGGGGCCTCGCGGAGGAGGCGGACATCGACGCCATCAACCGGGCCTCGGAGGTCCGGGACGGCCAGAAGGTCTATATCCCAAGGATCGGCGAGACGGCGCCGGCTGCGGCAGTGGAGAGCGGCGCAGGGACAGGCGCGGCTTCGGACGGCAGGGTGGACGTCAACCACGCTTCCTCGGAGGAGCTCCAGCGGCTGCCGGGAGTCGGTCCCGCCACGGCGGAGAAGATCATCGCCTACCGGGAGGCCAATGGGCCCTTCACCGCGCCGGAGGACCTGATGCAGGTCAGCGGCATCGGGCAGAAGACCTTCGCAAAAATGGCGGACCTGGTGGTCTGCGGATAGCGATTTCCGGTTGCTTTCCGGCCGGAAACCATCTACAATGTTGGAGTATGAAACATGGGGAGGTGATGGTTTTGATCACACAGGAAATGATCGACCGGATCAACGAGTTGGCCCGCAAGGCGAAGGCCGAGGGGCTGACGGAAGAAGAGAAGGCGGAGCAGCAGAAGCTCCGGCGCGCCTACATCGACGCCTTCAAGGCGAATCTGAGGGCCCAGCTGGACTCGATCAAGGTCGTGGAGCCGGGCGAGGAGGGCGTCATCGACGAGATGGAACAGGAGGCCCACCTCGTCAGAAAGTCCTATAAAAAGAAGGGAAATAGCCTTTCCTAGTTTTGTTTCGAGCTCAGGCGCGATTGGTATATAATACCTGAGTCATTACTTTCCAAAGGAGCAAAACGAAATGAGAAACGTCTACCTCGATTATTCCGCGACCACGCCGGTCAAGGAAGAAGTCCTGCAGGAGATGCTGCCGTACTTCACCGAGAAGTTCGGGAACGCCTCCAGCCTCTATACGCCGGGCCTGATCGCCAAGCAGGGCCTGGATAAGGCCCGGGAGCAGGTCGCCGCTTTGATCGGCGCCGAACCAAGGGAGATCACCTTCACGGGCTGCGGCTCCGAGTCGGACAACTGGGTCCTCCTCGGCGTCGCCGACAAGCTGAAGGACAAGGGCAACCACATCATTACCACGGTGGAGGAGCACCACGCGATCCTGCACACCTGCGACTACCTGGAGAAGCACGGGTTCGAGTTCACCTACCTGGGCGTCGACGGGGAGGGCCGCCTGGATCCGGAGGAGCTGGAGAAGGCCATCACGGACCGGACGATCCTGGTCAGCGTCATGATGGTCAACAACGAGATCGGCACCATCCATCCGATCAAGGAGCTGGCTGCCGTGGCGAAGAAGCACAAGATCCTGTTCCACACCGATGCGGTGCAGGCCCTGGGCAACGTCCCGATCGACGTGAAGGACCTGGGCGTGGACTTCCTGTCCATGTCCGCCCATAAGATCTACGGGCCGAAGGGCGTGGGCGCCCTCTACACCAGGAAGGGCGTCAAGATCCCGAATTATCTCCACGGCGGCGCCCAGGAGAACGGGAAGAGAGCGGGCACGGAGAACACCGCCGGCATCGTCGGGTTCGGCAAGGCGGCGGAGCTGGCCAAGGAGCATCTCGAGGAACACATCGCCCACAGCACGGCGCTCAGGGACTATCTGGCGGAGCGCATCCGCGCCGAAGTCCCGGACTGCTTCATCAACGGCAGCATGGAGCACCGCCACCCGGGCAATCTCAACGTCACATTCAAATACATCGAGGGAGAATCGATCCTGCTTCTGCTGGATCAGTTCGGGATCTGCGTATCCACCGGATCCGCCTGTTCCTCCAAGTCCCTGAAGCCGTCCCACGTGCTGGCCGCGCTGGGCATCTCCGACGAGCTGATCCACGGCACCGTCCGTTTCACCGTCGGGGACTTCACGACGAAGGAGGATATCGATTACACAGTGGACTGTCTCAAGATGGTCGTCAGCCGGCTCAGAGAGCTGTCGCCGCTGACGCCGAAGGAAGCGAGGTAACGGACAATGGGACTTTATAACGATACGGTCATGGAGAACTTCCTGAACCCGAAGAACGTGGGCGAGATCGAAGATCCGGACGGCGTGGGCATCTACGGCAGCCCGGTCTGCGGTGACATGATGCAGATGCAGATCAAGGTCGACGAGAACGACGTCATCACCGACTGCAAGTTCAAGACCTTCGGCTGCGGCAGCGCCATCGCGTCCTCCAGCATGGCCACCCAGATGATCATCGGCAAGACCGTGGAAGAGGCCCTCAAGGTCACAAACAAAGACGTGGTGGACGAGCTCGGCGGACTTCCGGCGGTGAAGATCCACTGCTCCGTGCTGGCGGACCACGCCATCAAAGCAGCCATCTACGATTACGCCCAGAAGAAGGGCAAATACTACGCCGGGCTGGAGGGCTTTGATCCGAACGCCGACGAGGACGACGACGAGGTCCCTGAGGAGTAAACAGGGGCTTCGAAGAGAAGCGAAAATGCGGCAGCGCGAACGTGCTGCCGTTGTTTTTTGTATGTACTATTGCACCAAAAAGTGATATACTAATCAGGATGCATTAGTTTAGGAGGACACACCTTTGAAAAGTAACGGATTGAACGACATCAGAAAGGCCTTCAGAGAGTTTTACGTCAGCAAGGAACACTATCCTGCCAAGAGCGCTTCTCTGATCCCGCAGAACGATAAGTCTCTTTTGCTCATCAATTCCGGCATGGCGCCGCTGAAGCGCTACTTTGCCGGTGTAGATACGCCGCCGGCGAAGCGGATGACCACCTGCCAGAAGTGCCTGCGCACCGGCGACATCGACAACGTCGGCAAGACCGCCCGCCACGGCACCTTCTTCGAGATGCTGGGCAACTTCTCCTTCGGCGACTACTTCAAGGAGCAGTCCCTGACCTGGGGCTGGGAGTTCATCAAGGACGTCCTGGAGCTGCCTGAGGACAAGGTCTGGGCCACCGTCTACAAGGACGACGACCAGGCCGTCGAGATCTGGAAGAAGCTCGGCATGCCGGAGGAGCGGATCGTCCGCCTCGGCAAGGACGACAACTTCTGGGAGATCGGCCTCGGCCCGTGCGGCCCTTGCTCCGAGATCTACTACGACAGGGGACCGGAGTACGGCTGCGGCAAGCCTGACTGCAAGCCGGGCTGCGACTGCGACCGCTACGTGGAGTTCTGGAACCACGTGTTCACCCAGTTCTCCAAGGAAGAGGACGGCAGCTATTCCGACCTGGCCCACCCGAACATCGATACCGGCATGGGCTTAGAGCGTATCGCCTGCATCATGCAGGGCGTGGACTCCATCTTCGACATCGACACCATCCGCTACATTCTGGACGGCGTCCTGGAGATGTCCGGCGTGGAGTACGAGAAGGAAGGCACGGAGAAGACCGACGTCTCCGTCCGCATCGTCACCGACCACCTGAGGGCCATGGTCTTCATGATCGCAGACGGCATCATCCCGTCCAACGAGGGCAGGGGCTACGTGCTCAGGCGCCTCATCCGCAGGGCGGCCCGCCACGGCAAGCTCCTGGGGATCAAGGGCGGCTTCCTGGCCGACCTGGCCGACCGGGTCATCGAGGTCTCCGGCGAGGCCTATCCGGAGCTGGTCGAGAAGAAGGACTACATCAAGAAGAACATCGACATCGAGGAGAAGAAGTTCCAGGCCACCCTGGACCAGGGCGTGAACGTCCTCGACGGCTATATCAAGGAGATGCAGGAGCAGGGTCTTACCGTCCTGGACGGCGAGAAGACCTTCAAGCTCTACGACACCTACGGCTTCCCGCCGGAGGTCACCGAGGAGATCCTGGCGGACTACGGGTTCACCGCCGACCAGGAGGGCTTCGCCGCCAACATGCAGAAGCAGAAGGAGCAGGCGAGAGCCGGCCGCAGAGACACGGCCCAGGTCGCCTGGGAGAAGGCCGGCATCGACGTGCCGCAGACCCACTTCCTCGGCTACCGCATGTCCGACTGCGAGGGCACGGTCCTGGCGGTCACCGTGGACGGCGAGCCTGTTGAGACCCTGAAGGAAGGGCAGACCGGCACCGTCTATCTGGATCAGACCGTTTTCTACGCGGAAAGCGGCGGACAGATTTATGATACAGGTTTTATGTATACCAAGAACGGCAAAGCTGAAGTCACCGGCGTCACCAAGTCCAACAACGTCTTCGCCCACGAGGTGAAGGTCGTCGAGGGGACTCTGTCCATCCACGACAACGCGGAGTGCCGTATCGACCAGCCGCGCCGCCACAGAGTGGCCAGGAACCACACCGCGACCCATCTGCTGCAGGCGGCCCTGCGCCAGGTGGTGGGCGACCACGTCCAGCAGGCGGGCTCCTACGTCAGCGACCAGATGCTGCGCTTTGACTTCACCCATTACGAGGCTCTGACGAAGGAGCAGATCGCTCAGGTCGAAGCCCTCGTCAACGAGAAGATCGACGAATTCCTCACGGTCACCATGCAGGAGACCACCATCGATGAAGCCCGCAAGAAGGGCGCCATGGCCCTCTTCGGCGAGAAGTACGGCGACGTGGTCCGCATGGTGAGCTGCGGCGACTTCAGCATCGAGCTCTGCGGCGGCACCCACGTGGGGAACACCGGCGAGATCGGCGCCTTCAAGCTGCTGTCCGAGACCGGCGTGGCCTCCGGCGTCAGAAGGATCGAGGCGGTCACCGGCACCGGCGTCATGGCCATCCTGAACGGCGACCAGGCGATCCTGGAGGAAGCCTCCCAGGCCCTCAAGTGCGCCAAGGACCAGGTCCCGGCGAGAGCGAAGGCCCTGAACGAAGAGCTCAAGGCAGCGAACCGCGAGATCGCGGCCTACAAGAAGGCGGAGATGGGCAGCGCTGCGGATTCCATGCTGGCGGACGCCAAGGAGATCGGCGGCGTGCGCCTGGTGACCCGCAAGTTCGAGGACACCGACGTCAGCGACCTCAGGACCCTGTCCGACGACCTGAAGAAGGACAACCAGAACATGGCGATGGTCTTCGCGGCCGTGAACGGCGGCAAGCTGGTCTTCCTGGTCTCCCTGACCGACGACCTGGTGGCCAAGGGCCTCCACGCCGGCAAGATGATCAAGGAGATCGCGGCAGCCTGCGGCGGCGGTGGCGGCGGCAAAGCCAACATGGCCCAGGCCGGCGCCAAGGATCCTTCCAAGCTCGAAGACGCATTCAAGCTTGCGGAAGAACTGATCAAGTAGTATAATAAATCCATCAAGTAAGGAGGTCGAACCATGGAGAAGAAGACGATCATGTTTGACAGCATGAAAGCGCAGGAAAAAACAACTCGCGAAGTCCTGGAGATCGTGTATAACGCGCTCGAGGAGAGAGGCTACAATGGGATCGACCAGATGGTGGGGTACATCCTCTCCGGCGACCCGTCCTACATCACGAGCCACGCCAATGCCCGTCTGATGATCAGCCGCATTGACAGGGATGATCTCGTCGAGGAGATCCTCAAGGAGTATCTGCATAAGTAAGCTGCATACGGCGGCGGGGTATCACAACCCCGCCGCGCCTTTTTTTGTCAAGGAGAAACGGATTTGAAGAGAAAGATGGCCCTCGACGTGGGGGACAAGACCATCGGCGTCGCCGTCAGCGATCCCCTCGGGATCACCGCCCAGGGACTCATGACCATCGAGCGGGTCGGGATCAAGAAGGACACCACGAAGGTGGTGGACCTGATCCGGGAGCAGGACTGCGACACCGTCGTCATCGGCCTGCCGCTGAATCTGAACGGTTCGGACAGCGTGCAGACCGAGAAGGTGAGGGAGTTCAGGGAGCGTCTGGAGAACAAGCTCCGGAGCAATTCCCTGGCGGACGTCAGGGTGGACTGGCAGGACGAGCGGTTCACCACGGTCATGGCGGAGGACGTGCTGATCGCCGCCGGCGTGCGCCGGGAGGACCGCAAGAAAACGGTGGACCGGCAGGCCGCCCAGATCATCCTGCAGAGCTGGCTGGACCGGCAGGCGAACCTGGCCGCGGCGGCCGCGCAGACAGAGGAAGATAACGCGTGATTTTTATGTGAAAACAGCGGCGAGAACCTTCATCTTTCATTGAAGAGACCCGCCGCTTGTGATACATTATAGGGTAGATAAAATCTACGCCCAGCTCAACGATTTGACAGGAGAACACACATGAAAAAAATCGCCATCATCATGGGATCCGACAGCGATCTTCCGGTAGTGGAAAAGGCCATCACCACACTGCAGGAGTTCGCTGTTCCTTTTGAAGTGCATGTCTGGTCGGCCCATCGGACGCCGGCAGAGGTGAAGGAGTTCACCGTGAGCGCCAGAGAGAAAGGGTTTGGCGCCATCATCGCCGCAGCGGGCAAGGCGGCCCATCTGGCCGGCGCCATCGCCGCGTCCACCACGCTGCCTGTGATCGGCATCCCGATCAAGTCATCCACCCTGGACGGCCTGGACGCGCTTTTGTCCACCGTGCAGATGCCGGGCGGGATCCCGGTCGCCACGGTCGCCATCGACGGCGCCCAGAACGCCGCGCTGCTGGCCCTGCAGATCCTGGCCGTAGAGGATAAGGGATTGGCTGAGAAGCTGGACGCCCAGAGGGCGGAGGCGGCCGCCAAGGTCTTGGCTAAAAACGCCGCCATCGAAGAGAAGTTTAACGCTTAGTGACCCGGGAGGAAATCATGGCAAAGAGTTTCAGCGAAAGTTATAAAGAAGCCGGCGTGGACATCACCGCCGGATACCGTTCTGTCGAGCTCATGAAGGAATACGTGGCCAAGACCATGGTCTTCGGCGGCACCGAGACCATCGGCGGCTTCGGCGGCCTGTTCGACCTGGATCTGTCCGGGATCGAGCACCCGGTCCTGGTCAGCGGCACCGACGGCGTCGGCACCAAGATCAAGCTGGCCTTCCTCATGGACAAGCACGATACCGTCGGCATCGACTGCGTGGCCATGTGCGTCAACGACATCCTCTGCGTCGGCGCGAAGCCGCTGTTCTTCCTGGACTACATCGCCTGCGGCAGGAACGTGCCGGAGAAGATCGCGATGATCGTCAAGGGCGTGGCGGAGGGCTGCCTGCAGGCGGAATCCGCTTTGATCGGCGGCGAGACCGTGGAGCACCCGGGCCTCATGCCGGAGGACGAATACGACCTGGCGGGCTTCTCCGTCGGCGTCGTGGACAAGAGCAAGATCCTGGACAAGTCCAAGGTCAGGGCCGGCGATAAGATCATCGCCCTGCCTTCCACGGGCATCCACTCCAACGGCTTCTCCCTGGTCCGCAAGGTCTTCGACGTGGAGAATGCGGATCTCACGACCCCAAGAGAGGACCTGGGCGGCAAGAGCCTGGGCGAGACCCTGCTGACGCCGACCCGCATCTACGTCAAGCCGATGATGGCCCTCTTCAAGAGAGTGAACGTCAAGGCCGTCGCCCATATCACCGGAGGCGGCTTCTACGAGAACATCCCGAGAGCCCTGCCGAAGGGCATCAGCGCGAAGATCAACAGAGCGGACGTCCGGGTCCTGCCGATCTTCGACGTCCTCCAGAAGGAGGGCGGCATCTCCGAACACGACATGTTCAACACCTATAACATGGGTGTGGGCATGACCGTCATCGTCTCGCCGGAGGATGTGGACCAGACCATCGGTGTCCTCCGCGACCACGGCGAGGAAGCCTACGTGCTGGGCGAGTGCGTCGAATCCGAGGAAGGTGTGATCATATGCCAGTAGAGAGAAAGGCGAGGGTAGCGGTCCTGGTATCCGGCGGCGGCACCAACCTGCAGGCCATCCTGGACGCCCAGGACAGCGGCATCATCCACAGCGGAGAAGTCGTGCTGGTCGCCACGAGCAACCCGAACGCCTACGCCATCACCAGAGCGCAGAACCACGGCGTGCCGACTTACATCTTCAAGGGGGAAGATGATCTTGCCGACAAGCTCCGGGCGGAGGACATCGACCTCATCGTCCTCGCCGGGTTCCTCAAGATCCTGAGCCGGGACTTCGTCACTCAGTTCCCGGATCGGATCATCAACGTGCACCCGGCTTTGATCCCGTCCTTCTGCGGCAAGGGCTGCTACGGACTCCACGTCCACGAGAAGGCCCTGGCCTACGGCGTGAAGGTCACGGGGGCGACGGTGCATTTCGTCAACGAGATCCCGGACGGGGGCAGGATCATCGCCCAGAAGGCCGTGGATATAGAGGAGGGGGACACTCCGGAAGTGCTGCAGCGCCGGGTCATGGAGCAGGCGGAATGGATCATCCTGCCTGCCGCCGTCGAGAAGGTGTCTGCTGAGATCGTGAAGGGAGAAGAAGCATGAACGTTTACGAAACCAAATCCTTTGCCGAGCGCGTGACCGGCAATCCGTACGTGGGCAGGGGCATCGTCATCGGCGAATCCCCGGACGGCACCCAGGCCGTCACCGCCTACTTCATCATGGGCCGTTCCGAGAACAGCCGCAACCGCGTCTTCCTGAAGCAGGGCAACGACGTGATGATCAAAGCCTACGACGAGAGCAAGCTCACCGACCCGTCCCTGATCATCTACTATCCGGTCCGCCAGGCGGAGAACGCTTTGATCGTCACCAACGGCGACCAGACCGACACCATCGCCGAGCGCCTCGCGTCCGGCGGCAGCTTCGAGAGCGCCCTGGCCACCAGGGAATTCGAGCCGGACGGCCCGAACTGGACCCCGAGGATCAGCGGCATCATCGACTTCAACGAGGACAGCTTCACCTATAAGCTCAGCATCCTGAAGAGCGCGGACGCCGAGGGCACCGCCTGCAACCGCTACTATTACGATTACAGCCCGATCCCGGGCGTGGGTCATTTCATCCACACCTACATCACCGACGGGAACCCGATCCCGACCTTCTGCGGCGAGCCGGAGAGGGTGGAGATCCCGTCCAACATCGATATGTTCACCCAGGAGATCTGGGAGAGCCTGAACGAACAGAATAAGATCTCCCTGTACGTGCGGTACATCGACAAGGAAACCGGCGCGTACGAGGAGCGTATGATCAACAAAAACGGAGGTGCAGAATGAAGGAATTTGAACTGAAGTACGGATGCAATCCGAACCAGAAGCCGGCGAAGATCTACATGAAGGACGGCAGCGATCTGCCGATCGAGATCCTGAACGGCCGGCCTGGCTACATCAACTTTCTGGACGCGTTCAACAGCTGGCAGCTGGTGAAGGAGCTGTCCGAGGCCACCGGGCTTCCGGCAGCCACCTCCTTCAAGCACGTCAGCCCGACCTCTGCGGCCCTCGCCGTCCCGATGAGCGATGACCTGAAGAAGGCCTGCTTCGTGGACGACATCGAAGGTCTGGACGATTCTCCGATCGCCACCGCCTACGCAAGAGCCAGAGGCACCGAGCGCATGTGCTCCTTCGGCGACTGGGTCGCCCTGTCCGACACCTGTGACGAGGTGACCGCGCGCATCCTGGCCAGGGAGGTCTCCGACGGCATCATCGCCCCGGACTACACCCCGGAAGCCCTCACGATCCTGAAGGGCAAGAGAAAGGGCGGCTACAACATCGTCAAGATCGATCCGAACTACGTGCCGGACCCGATCGAGACCAAGGAAGTCTTCGGCATCACCTTCGAACAGAAGAGAAACGACTATAAGGTGGACGACAGCTGCTTCGCCAACATCGTCACCGCGAACAAGGATCTGACCCCGGAAGCGAAGAGAGACCTGACCGTCGCTCTGATCACACTGAAGTACACCCAGTCCAACTCCGTGGCCTTCGCCTATCAGGGACAGGCCATCGGCGTCGGCGCAGGCCAGCAGTCCCGCATCCACTGCACCAGGCTTGCGGGCAGCAAGGCGGACGAGTGGCATCTGCGCCAGTCCCCGAAGGTCCTGGGCCTCAAGTTCAGAGACGACCTGGGCCGCGCCGACAGAGACAACGCCATCAACGTCTACCTCAGCGACGAGTGGGAAGACGTGGTGAAGGACGGCGCATGGCAGAAGATCTTCACCGAGCAGCCGACAGAGTTCACGAGGGAAGAGAAGAGAGCCTACCTGGATCAGATCACCGGCGTGGCCCTCGGCAGCGACGCCTTCTTCCCATTCGGCGACAACATCGAGAGAGCCCGCAAGAGCGGCGTCAGCTACGTGGCTGAGCCGGGCGGTTCCATCCGCGACGACAATGTCATCGAGACCTGCGACAAGTACGATATGGTCATGGTCTTCACGGGCATGAGACTCTTCCATCACTGATCAGCCGGACAAGCAGGAGGACAATTTAGATGAAAGTCATGGTAGTCGGTGGCGGCGGCCGCGAGCACGCCATCATCAAAGCGATCAAAGACAACCCGAAGATAGACAAGCTCTACGCGCTCCCGGGCAACGGCGGCATCGCCGCCGACGCGGAATGCGTCCCGATCGGCGCCAAGGAGCTGGACAAGATCGTCGCTTTCGCGAAGGAGAATGACATCGATTACGCCGTCGTGGCGCCGGACGATCCGCTGGTCCTCGGACTGGTGGACCTGCTGGAGGAGGCGGGGATCCCGTCCTTCGGCCCGCACAAGGACGCGGCCATCATCGAGGGCAGCAAAGCCTTCTCCAAGGAGCTCATGAAGAAGTACGGCATCCCGACGGCTGCCTACGAGACCTTCACCGATATGGAAGAGGCCTTCGCCTACATCGACACTCAGAACGTGCCGGTGGTGGTGAAGGCGGACGGCCTGGCCCTGGGGAAGGGCGTCATCATCGCCCAGACCAGGGAGGAAGCCAAGGAAGCGGTCCGCTCCATGATGGAGGACAAGGTCTTCGGCGAGAGCGGCAGCGTCGTCGTCATCGAGGAGTTCCTGGAGGGGCCTGAGGTCTCCGTTTTGTCCTTCACGGACGGGGAGACTTTGATCCCGATGATCTCCTCCATGGACCACAAGCGGGCGCTGGACGGCGATCAGGGCCTCAACACCGGCGGCATGGGCACCATCGCCCCGAACCCGTACTACACCCCGGAGGTCGCCGAGATCTGCGCGGAGGAGATCTTCCTGCCGACGATGCACGCGATGAACCGGGAGGGGAGGACCTTCTCCGGCTGCCTGTACTTCGGCCTCATGATCACCAAGGACGGCCCGAAGGTCATCGAATACAACTGCCGCTTCGGCGATCCGGAGACCCAGGTGGTCCTGCC
Organism: uncultured Eubacteriales bacterium; assembly: GCA_902803185.1. Classification (GTDB taxonomy): domain Bacteria; phylum Bacillota; class Clostridia; order Peptostreptococcales; family Anaerovoracaceae; genus Eubacterium_B. Next base: position 1,553 of record CADCOV010000253.1, on the reverse strand, counting down.
GCTCCTGGAGAGCGACCTGTTCGACATCATGCTCCACGTCACGGAGGGCACCCTGGCGGACGCCGACGTCCGCTTCTCCGAGGATGCCGCCTGCTGCGTGATCCTGGCGTCGAAGGGATATCCGAAGAGCTACGAGAAGGGATTCCCGATGGAGATCCCGGAGGATCTGACCGGCGTCTACGTGGCCGGCGCCAAGAAGGGGGAGGACGGCGTCCTCTACACCAACGGCGGCCGCGTCCTGGGCGTGACAGAGCGCGCCGCGACGCTGAAGGAAGCGATCGACAAGGCCTACGCCAGCGCTTCCCGGATCCATTTTGATAACGCTTACTGCCGCTCTGACATCGGTCAGCGCGCGCTGAAGGCACTGGAGGACTAGAGCAGATGGTACACAGAATATACGTTGAGAAGAAGATGGGTTTCGACCACGAGGCGAGGAACCTCTGCGCGGAACTCAAGGAATTCCTGCAGATCAAAGGCATTCGTTCCGTCCGCGTCATCAACCGGTATGACGTGGAGGGCATCGACGAAGCTTTGTTCGACCAGGCCGTGAACACGGTCTTCTCGGAGCCGCAGGTCGACCGCACCTTCGCCCAGGTCGTCGCCCACGAGGAGGACTATATCTTCGCGGTCGAGTTCCTGCCGGGGCAGTTCGACCAGAGAGCGGCCTCCGCGGCGGAGTGCATCCAGCTGATCAGCAAGGGCAACCGGCCGGAGGTCCGCAGCGCCAAGGTCTACGTGATCCGCGGCCAGCTCAGCGAGAAGGACCTGGAGGAGATCAAGGCCTACGTCATCAACCCGGTGGAGGCGAGAGAGGCTTCCCTGGGGACATTTGAGACCCTGAAGACGGAGTACGAGATCCCGACGGAGGTCGCGACCCTGACCGGCTTCGACGAGATGGACGAGGCGGCTCTGGAGCAGTTCCTGGCGGACAACGGCCTCGCCATGGACCTGGCGGACCTCAAGATGTGCCGGGACTATTTCCGCAGCCTCCACAGAGATCCGACGATCACCGAGATCAAGGTCATCGACACCTACTGGTCGGATCACTGCCGCCACACCACCTTCAACACCACCATCGACTCCGTGAAGTTCGAGGATCCGGAGGCGGAGGCGGTCTATCAGGACTACCTGAAGACGAGGGAAGAGCTGGGCAGGACCAAGCCGATCACCCTGATGGACATCGGCACCCTGGCCGCAAAGTATCTTAAGAGCAAGGGCCTCATGGACAAGCTGGACGAGTCCGAGGAGATCAACGCCTGCACCGTCAAGATCGACGTGGAGGTGGACGGGGAGACCCAGCCTTGGCTGCTCCTTTTCAAGAACGAGACCCACAACCATCCGACGGAGATCGAGCCGTTCGGCGGCGCGGCGACCTGCATCGGCGGCGCCATCCGCGACCCGCTGTCCGGCCGGAGCTACGTCTATTCGGCCATGCGCGTCACCGGCGCGGCGGATCCGCTGAAGCCGGTCAAGGAGACCCTGGAGGGCAAGCTCCCGCAGCGCAAGATCGTCACCACCGCCGCCGCTGGCTACAGTTCCTACGGCAACCAGAT
>CADCOV010000252.1 GCA_902803185.1 uncultured Eubacteriales bacterium | reverse complement strand
CTTTCCTTGAATCCATTATATCAGATTTCCATCAAAAAGCAATAGAGGAAGGCGCCTGTCTCCCCGGGATCGTGCCTCCCTCTGCATTTGTCGCAAAACCGGCAAAATCCTGGTTTTGTTAGAACAAAACGCCATCTTTTTTCATTTTGCGACAGATTATCGTCCGGCGGCGCCGATATTTGGCGCAAAACCGTGAAAACTGCTGATTTGTTGTCGCAAAACCGTCCAAAATGAACTTTTGCGCCAAGCTCCCCCCGAGGGACCGCCAGGACCCGCGGGCGCCCCGGCTCACATCCCTCTTACGTACTCGATGAACACTCTTGTCGCCGGCGACACGTCCCTGAGGGACGGCACCGCCATGCCGTAGCTTTCCATCCGCTCCGGCCGGAACGGCACCTCCGCCACCGCGCCGCCCCAGGCCCTGGACCTGAGCCGCTGGTCCACGCTGATGCCAAGGCCCGCCGCCACCATATGATAAGTGGTGAAGGCGTTCCGCGTGGTGAAGCGCACGTTCGGCTTGACGCCGAGCTCGCCGATCAGCCGGTCGATCTCCGTGTCCTGGTCCGGCTGCGTATAGATGAAGGCCTCCTGCTCCAGGTCCTCCGCCGTCAGATAGCCCCGCTCCTCCGCCGGGTGGCCGTGGGGCACCCAGCCCACGATCTCATCCGTGAACAAAGCCTCCCAGTCCGCGTCCACGCCCTTCGGCGCCAGGCCGAAGCAGACGTCCGCGGACCGGTCCTGCAGGGAGCGGGCCAGGCCGATGTTGCCGTCCTCGTGGAGGCTGACCGTGACGCCCGGGTGCCGGGACTGGAAGCCTTTGATCACCGCCGGGAGCCAGAGGGCCGCCATGCTGTAGCAGGTGCCGATGGTGATGTTGCCCACGACCGTGCCGCTGATGTCGGCGGAGAGCTGCCGCACGCTCTGCATGGAGCGGACGATCTCCCGGAAGTACGGCAGCATCATGCGGCCGTTCTCCGTGAGAGAGACGCCCCGCTTGGTCCGGATGAACAGCGGGAACCCCAGCTCCTCCTCCAGGCCTTTGATGATGCGGGTGATGCCGGACTGGGTGTAGCCCAGCATGCGGGCCGCCGCGGTCAGGCTCCCCTGCTCCGCCGCCAGCAAAACTGCCTCGTACCGTTCGTTTTCCATGGATCCACCTCCGCCTCCATTATATCATGATTATTCGTCATGTCTATCATGAATAATGGTCGATTGTATCATACCTCGAACATCGGTATCATAGTAGGTAGAGAAATTGTAAATCAATTCCAACTTTTTTCGAAGGAGCAGATACCATGGAACAGAAAATGATGGATGCGATCATCAAGCACGTGGACGGCGAGGGCCTGGCCCTGGCCAGAGTGCCGATCCCTGAACCGGGTCCTGGCGAAGTCCAGATCAAGATCCACAAGACCGCGATCTGCGGCACCGACGTGCACATCTACCAGTGGAACGAATGGTCCAGGCAGCACGTCCACGTCGGCCAGACCATCGGCCACGAGTATGTAGGCGAGATCAGCGCTTTGGGCGACGGCGTCACCGGCCTCAAGATCGGCCAGAAGGTCAGCGGCGAAGGCCACATCACCTGCGGCCACTGCCGTAACTGCCACACCGGCAACATCCAGTGGTGCAAGGACACCGTCAGCGTGGGCGTGGACCGGGACGGCGCCTTTGCGGAATACCTTGTCATCCCGGAGCGGAACCTCATCCTGATCGATGACGATCTGGACGAGGATGTGGTCTCCTTCTTTGACGCCTTCGGCAACGCCACCCACACCGCGTTGCAGTGGCTGCTGCCGGGCGAGGACGTTTTGATCACCGGCGCAGGCCCGATCGGCATCATCGCCGCCGGCATCTGCCGGTATGCGGGCGCCCGCCGCATCGTCATCACGGACATGAACGAATACCGGCTGTCGCTGGCCCGGAAGATGGGCGTGGACCGGGCGGTGAACCCGCTGACCACCGACCTGCCGGCTTTGATGAAGGAGCTGGGGCTCAAGGAAGGCTTCGACGTGGGTCTGGAGATGAGCGGCGCCGGCGCGGCCTTCAAGCAGATGCTCTCCGTCATGAGAAACGGCGGCAAGATCTCCCTGCTGGGCCTGGGCAACGGCCCGATCCAGCTCGACATGAACGAGATCATCGGACGGGGCCTCACGCTCCAGGGCATCTACGGCCGCAAGATGGACAACTGGCACCAGATGGCCTACATGGTCCAGGGCGGCCTGGACCTGACCCCGGTCATCACCCACCGGTTCCACTACACCGAGTTCCAGAAGGGCTTTGATGCCATGATCAGCGGCAATTCCGGCAAGGTCGTCCTCGACTGGACCTCCCCTGCCCCGACGAAATAAAGGAGGATCGAAATGAAAGAAGCATATAAGAAGTACGAACAGGAGCTGGCAGCCATCCGCGAGGCCGGCACCTACAAGGACGAGCGGATCATCACCACCCCGCAGCGTTCCCGCATCGACACCACCGCCGCCAAGCGCGTGGTCAACATGTGCGCCAACAACTACCTGGGCCTCTCCAACGACCCGCGCCTGATCGAGGCCGCCAAAGCCAGCTACGAGCGCTGGGGCTTCGGCCTCTCCTCCGTCCGCTTCATCTGCGGCACCCAGCAGATCCACAAGGACCTGGAGCGGGCCATCGCCGACTTCGCCGGCACCGAGGACGCGATCCTGTATTCGTCCTGCTTTGATGCCAACGGCGGCCTGTTCGAGGCTTTGCTCGGCCCTGAGGACGCCATCATCTCCGACGAGCTGAACCACGCCTCCATCATCGACGGCACCCGCCTCTGCAAAGCCACCCGCCTCCGCTACAAGAACAACGACATGGACGACCTCCGCGCCAAGCTGGAGGAGGCCAAAGCGGCCGGCTGCAAGCAGATCCTCATCGCCACCGACGGCGTCTTCTCCATGGACGGCTACATCGCCAACATGAAGGCCATCTGCGACCTGGCCGACGAGTACGGCGCCATGACCATGCTGGACGACTCCCACGCGGTGGGCTTCATGGGCGAGCACGGCCGCGGCACCGCCGAGTACTGCGGCGTCCTGGGCCGGGTCGACATCATCACCGGCACCTTCGGCAAAGCCATGGGCGGCGCCTCCGGCGGCTACACCGCCTCCAGCAAAGTCATCGTCGACCTGCTGCGCCAGAAGAGCCGGCCGTACCTCTTCTCCAACACCCTGGCCCCGGCCATCTGCGCCGCCACCCTCAAAACCATCGAGATCCTGAACGCCTCCACCGAGCTCCGCGACAAAGTCCACGAGAACGCCCGCTACTTCCGGGCCAAGATGGAGGAAGCCGGTTTCGACCTGCTGCCGGGCGAGCACGCCATCGTGCCGGTCATGCTCTACGACCCTAAGATCGCCAACGAATTTGCCAAGCGCATGCTGGAGAAAGGCGTCTACGTCGTGGGCTTCTGCTATCCGGTGGTCCCGAAGGGCAAAGACCGCATCCGCACCCAGATCTCCGCAGGCCACACCAAGGAGGACCTGGACTTCGCCGTCAAGTGCTTCGTGGAAGTCAAGAAAGAGATGGGACTGTAAAAGCTTATAGAGAGGGCCGCCCGCGGGCGGCCTTCTTTTTGTGGGGGTGGGCGGCGGCGCTGGGCATTTGTCGCAGACCGCGAAAAAAGCCGCTTTTGCTGCAGCAAATCGCGATAAATCGAGGTCTTGCGACAAACGCCAGCCCGCAACAGCCGCACAACAAAAGCCCCCTGCCGGGGGCTTTTCCATATCCATCACTCTTCCATATATGCCCGGTACACGGCGCCAGACCAGGCGGCGAGAAACCGGTCAGAGGCGTGCCCCGCCGGATCGGCGTCGTAGTCCGCCTCCCCGGCCAGGTTCCCGTTGTAGAACATCGCCAGGAAGTAATCGCCCTTCTGCGTGTACACGATCCCCGTGTCCACCGCCAGACGATCCAGGGTGCCGGTCTTGTGGGCGACCGTGGTGAACGGCGGCAGCTCGTAAGGGATGCGGCTGTTCGTCTGGCACTGCTTCAGCACGTCCAGCATGGCATCACTGGTCTCCCGGTCCACCCACTCGCCTCTATACAGCGTTTCATACATCTTCAGCATGTCCAGCGGGCTGGACTGGTCATTCTCCTCTGCTTCGCAGGTGTAGTACGGGCTGTTCCGATAGCTCGGCTGCCCGCCGTAGGCCGCGAACATCTCCTCGATCGTCCGCCCCTCCAGCTCGTAGCTTTTATCGATCAGGTCTTTGCACGGGAGGTCGCAGCGGGTCCGGGCGAGGCCCAGCGGCTCGATCACCTGCTCCCGGATGCAGTCCTTCCCGACGAGGTCGAAGAGCATGTCCGTCGCCGTGTTGTCGGAGATCATCATCATGAGGAGCGCCAGGTCTTTGAGGGTCGGCGCGAGGCCCTCCCCCAGGGCCGACAGGACCCCGCTGCCCAGGGCTTTGTACTCGTCACGGAGCGGCAGGCGGTCGTCCAGACTCAGCTCTCCCAGGGCAGCCTTCCGGTAGAGGGCGGCCAGTATGAAGACTTTGAACGAACTGGCGGTCGGGAACGGCTCATCGCCGTGGTAGTGGACGGTCTCCCCGGTCCCAAGATCCCGGAACAAAAAAGCGAATGGTGCTTTGGCCAGGCGCTGATACTCCTCGGCAGCGCGGCAGACGGCGGAAAAACTCATGTGATGCTCCTTTCAACAAAAGTCACAGGCTGTCTCCCGGACAGCTTCGAGGCAGGCCTCCGCTACCGGGGTCAGCGTGCGCCCCTCCACGCTCAATGCCAGGAGGTGGATGACCTGCCGGTCCTTCAGCGGCAGGTATTTGAGGCCTCCCCCGTAGAG
>CADCOV010000251.1 GCA_902803185.1 uncultured Eubacteriales bacterium | reverse complement strand
GCCAGGACCAGCATCTCCGCGTCCTGCAGCAGGCCGCTGATGACCTGCATGTCGTCCTTCTGGATGCAGGTGCCGGCGCCCTTGGTGTGGCAGTATTCGCAGGCCAGGCAGCCTTTGATGTTCATGCGGCAGACGTTCTGCACCGCCACCTCGTGGCCCGCCGCCTCCGCCGCCTCGCGGAAGGCTTCGACCATCTTCGCTGTGTTGCCCTTCGGCCGAGGGCTGCCGTTCAAAACGACGATCTTCATCTCTCTCCTCCTTCTATGGTGATGGTGACGTCCCCGTTCCCGAGGAGCGCCGCCATCCCTGCTGCATCCTGATCCGTCACGTGCCCCAGCCGGGTGTAGGCCCAGCTGTTGGCGCCGTAGAACACCACGAGCTGATCGCTTTGGTAGAGCACGATGTCGCCGGCCTTGGTTTTCGTCTGGGCGTCGCTGCTCGGCAGGCGCTGCCCGATGGCCCCGACCTGCTCGAACCCGCCGTACATGGACATCTCGATGGCGAGCGGCCCTTCCGCGGTCAAAGCCCTCAGCGCCGCCACGGACTCGTTCTTCTCCCATTCCACGGTGACGTAGGTGTCCCCGATCTTCATCCTCATCTCAGCATCCTCCTCTTCCGGCGTCTCGGCTGCCGGCTCCTCCGCAGGAGCCTCCGCATCCTCCGACGGCGCCTCTTCCTCCGGCGGCGCCTCTTCTTCCACAGGCGCTTCCGCCACCTCCGGCTCCTCTTCCGGCGCCTCCTCCCCGCCGCAGCCCGCGAAGGCCAGGGTCAGGAGCAGGATCAGCGCCGCCAGGCAAACTCTTCTTTTCACTTCAGGTACTCCCCGAAGAAGCTCTCGATCTTATCGAACGGGATCGCGTCCTTGCCGCCGCCGTCGTAGAGGTCCGTGTGGGAGGCGCCCGGGATGATCAGGAGCTCTTTGTTCTCGCCCTTCAGGAGCTTATAGGCGTCCCTGCCCATGTAGCAGGAGTGGGCCTTCTCGCCATGGATGATCAGCACCGCGCTGTCGATCTCGCCGGCGTAGGTGAACAGGCGGGTGTTCGCCAGGGAAGTCCCGGCGGTGGCCGCCCAGCCGTCGTTGGAATTCAGCGATCTGGCATGGTAGCCCCGGTCGGTCTTGTAGTAGTCATAGTAGTCCTTGACGAAGTACGGCGCGTCCTCCGGCAGCGGATCCACGACGCCGCCGGCGCGGGCGTAGCTGCCGTTCCGGAAGTCCTCGGTGCGCTGGGCGTTCACGGCCTTTCTCGCCGCCATCCGATCCTCCTTGCTGTCCGCGCTGTCAAAGTAGCCGCAGCCGGCGATCCTGGACATGTCGTACATGGTGGAGACCAGGGTGGCTTTGATCCTGGTGTCCAGGCAGGCGGTCTGCAGGGCCATGCCGCCCCAGCCGCAGATGCCGATGATGCCGATGCGCTCCGGATCCGCCGCCTCGCAGCAGGACAGGAAGTCCACCGCTGCCTGATAGTCCTCGACGCAGAAGTCCGGGGAGTGCATGGCTCTCGGGAAGCCGCCGGATTCGCCCGTGAAGGACGGATCAAAGGCGATCGTGAGGAACCCGCGCTCCGCCATGGTCTGGGCGTAGAGGCCGGAGGCCTGCTCCTTGCAGGCGCCGAACGGGCCGCAGACCGCGATGGCCGGGAGCCTGCCCTCTCTCTCCTTCGGCATGTACATATCCGCTGCCAGCGTCACTCCGAAATGATTGGCAAAGGTCACCTTGCAGTGATCCACCTTCTCGCTCTTCGGGAAGGTCTTGTCCCACTCCTGCACCAGCTTCAGTTCTTCCGTCTTCATCATGGTCGTTACCGCCTTTCTTTGGTCGCTTTGATCTCTTTTTCCGTCTGCCGGATCAGGTAGTCCAGGCAGTCCACCCGCCGCTGGCTTTGGTGGAGCTCCTCCATCAGCCCGCAGCGCAGCATTTTTAACTCGTGGAGGGCGCCCGCAAGCTCGCCGCTTTGACAAAGCCGTTCCACCGCAGCCGCGTCCTCTTCGCCGCAGCCCGCGCCCAGCAGATCTTCCTTTACGATCGTCGCCATCGACGCCCCTCCTCTCTCTTTCCTGCCCTTATCCTACGCCCTTGACTGAGATGATGCTAATGGTTATACTGAATATCATGATATTCTTTTTCGGCATATCAAAGCCATGATCAAAGGAGGCCAACCATGGAGATCCGGACCCTTCGCTACTTCCTCGCCGTCGCCCGGGAGGAGAACATGACGAGGGCGGCGGAGACGCTGCACGTGACCCAGCCGACCCTGTCCAAAGCCCTGAGGAGCCTGGAGGAGGAGCTGGGCAAAAAGCTCTTCACCCGCCACAGCTTCAGCATCAAACTCACCGACGAGGGCATGCTCCTCCGCAACCGGGCCGAGGACCTGGTCACCATGGCCGACCGCATCGAGCGGGAGTTCGTCACCCTGGACGACATCACCGGCGGCGACCTCTACTTCGGCCTGGCCGAATCCTACCAGATCCGCCTCCTCGCCCGGGAGATCCGCCGCTGCAAAGAGGCCTACCCCGGCCTCCGCTACCACATCACCAGCGGCGACACCGAGCAGGTGGCCGAAAAGCTGGACAAAGGCCTCCTGGACTTCGTGGTCCTGGTGGAGCCCCCTGACCCGGTCAAATACGAATCCCTGCGCTTCCCGGCCTCCGACGAATGGGGCCTGGTCCTCCCCGCCGCCGACCCCCTGGCATCAAAAGAGGCCATCCAGGCGGATGACCTCGTGGGTTTGCCTTTGTTTTGTTCCGATCAAAGCTGGGAAAAGGACATCCCCCGCTGGGCCGGCCCGCGGATGGCAGACCTGCGGCTGGAAGGCTCCTTCCGCCTCGCCTACAACGGCTCCATCTTCGCCCGGGAAGGCCTCGGGTACCTCCTGACCTTCGCCCACCTGGTGGACACCTCCCCGGAGAGCGGCCTGGCCTTCCGGCCCCTGACGCCGCCCCTTACCACGGACCTCTACCTGGTCTGGAAGAAGTACCAGACCTTCTCCCCGATCGCCGAGCGCTTCCTGGCGCAGGTAAGGAAGGCGTTCGCGGAGTGAGGCGGGGTGCGGGGCGAGGGCCCTATTTCCCAACTCGGCTCAGAGCGCCATCGGGTAACAGATTTCAAGGGTTTTGGCGTTTTGGGAAATGAAAACCCCGGATTCTATTTCCCAACTCGGCCTCAAGGCACCATCGGGTAACAGAATTCGGGGGTTTTAGCGTTTTGGGAAATAGGAACCTGCGATCCGTGATCCCAACTGACCCTCCAGGCCACATCGGGTTCACGAAAAGCCTTGTTTTCAGCATTTGGGTTCACGGCCGCTGTCAGCCCGCAGCACCGCCAGCCCGCGGCCCGCGCACATCAATGCCCGTGCGGCTTTTGTTCCAGATCCTCCTCGTCTCCCCGGTCCGCCCGGCTCATGACGGTGAAGCTCACCAGCAGCGGCAGTACCGCCAGCCAGATGGATTTCTCTTGCAGCACCGGCACGGAGAGCGTCAGCGTGAGGCCGTCCAGGAAGAATGCGCACAGCATGCGCAGGTGCCGCCAGAGCCGCGGCAGCGCGGCCGGGTCATCTTTGGTCAGCGCTCTGGTCAGCCAGATTCCCACCTGCCGGACGTGGTTGGTCACGAAGGTGGTCGCCATCGGGATCCCCTCCGCCTGGCGGAAGGTGTTGTACTGCATGGAGCAGATGAAGTTGATTG
>CADCOV010000250.1 GCA_902803185.1 uncultured Eubacteriales bacterium | reverse complement strand
CTGGAAGACCAGGAGCTTGTCCGCGTCCGGATGCTTCTCGGCGCTCAGGATGGTGCCGACTCTGAAGTCGATCTTGTCGAAGTCCTCGTAGACGATCTCAGGCTTGAGCTCCAGCGGGACGTTCTCGGAAGCCGCCTCCACAGCCTCCTCCTTCGGCGCCTCTTCGGCCTGCGGCGCAGCGGCAGCGGCCGCGGCGGCCATGTTGGCCTCACGGATGGCGTCCAGCTCCGCCAGTTCCTTCTCGATGTCGATCCTCGGGAACAGGACCGGGCCCTTGCAGGTCTTCTGGCCGCCGGCCAGGTCGAACCGGTAGGCGTCATCCCAGCGGATCTCGCCGTCAAAGCCCAGCTGCTCTCTCATCTTGTCCGTCGTGGTGTGCATGAACGGGTAGATGAGGATGGAGACGATCCTGAGCGCTTCCGCCAGACCGTGCATGGTGGCCTCCAGCTCCGCCTTTCTCTCCGGATCCTTCGCCAGGACCCAAGGCATCTTCTCGTCCACGTATTTGTTGGCGCGGCGGATGACGGTCCAGATCTCCTCCAGCGCCTGGTTGAACTGGAACTCATCCATCCGGGCGACGACCTTGTCCGCCGCCGCGACCGCGATCTGCGCGAGGTCCTTATCGATGTCGTCGATCGGGCCCTGGGCCGGGACGATCCCGCCGCAGTACTTGTCGATCATGGAGACGCTGCGGGAGACCAGGTTGCCCAGGTCGTTGGCCAGGTCGAAGTTCATCCGGCGCAGCATGATCTCGTTGGTGAAGACGCCGTCCTGTCCGAAGGTGTACTCGCGGAGCAGGAAGTACTTCAAAGCATCCACGCCGTAGCGGTCGATCAGCATGACCGGGTCCACCACGTTGCCCTTGGATTTGCTCATCTTGCCGCCGTCGATCAAAAGCCAGCCGTGGCCGAGGACGTGCTTCGGCAGCGGCTCTTCGATGGACATCAGCATCGCCGGCCAGATGATGGAGTGGAACCGGACGATCTCCTTGCCCACCAGGTGGAAGTCCGCCGGCCAGTATTTGTTGTAGCGCTCCGGCTCATCCGGATAGCCCAGGGCGGTGATGTAGTTCGAAAGGGCGTCCAGCCAGACGTAGATGACGTGCTTCTCATCGATCGGCACCGGGATGCCCCAGTCGAAGCTGGTCCGGGAGATGCACAGGTCGTCCAGGCCCTGCTGGATGAAGGACTTCATCTCGTTCCTTCTGGTGTCCGGCTGCAGGAACTCAGGATCCTCGTCGAAGAGCTTGAGGAGCCTGTCGCCGTACTTGCTGAGCTTGAAGAAGTACGCCTCCTCCTGGGCCTTCTCCACCGGGCGGCCGCAGTCCGGGCAGCACCCGTTCACCAGCTGGCTCTCCGTCCAGAAGGACTCGCACGGCGTGCAGTAGAGGCCCTCATAGTAGGACTTGTAGATGTCGCCCTTGTCGTACATCTTCTTGAAGATGTACTGGACCCTCTTCACGTGGCGCTCCTCCGTGGTGCGGATGAAGTCGTCGTAGGAGATCTCCATGGTCGCCCAAAGCTTCTTGATGCCGGCCACGACCTCGTCCACGAACTCCTGCGGGGTCACGCCCTTCTCCTCGGCCCTCTTCTGGATCTTCTGGCCGTGCTCGTCGGTGCCGGTCAAAAACCAGACGTCGTAGCCCTCGAGCCTCTTGAACCGGGCCATGGCGTCCGCCATGACGGTGCAGTAGGTGTGCCCGATGTGCAGGTTGTCGCTCGGATAATAGATCGGTGTGGTGATGTAGAATTTGCCCTTGGAGGCAGTGTTCTCAGTCATTCTTGTAGTTCCCTTCCTGTTAGTGTAGTTCTTTGGAAAAAAGAACGGCGGACGACCCGCCGTCCGCCGTCAGATCTCTGCCTGATCAAGGCTCGAGGTCTTCCTCCGCCCAGTCGTCATTGGACCATTCCTCTGCAGGCCAGTCCTCGTTGACGAAGATCCGCTTCATGATCTGGTCCAGGCCCACGACCAGGGTGGTGCCGGCGACCACGCCGACCCCGATGATGCCGAGGGCGGTCTTGACAGCAGCGGATACTCCGATGTTTCTGCCTAAATCAGCCTTGTTCGGTGTCATATTGCCTTTGCTCATGATACCCTCCTTTCGTCCTTTCCCGGCTACTTATAGATCCTGCTGTTCATGAAATCCACGATCAGGTCCGCCGCCTTCTCGAGGGTGATGTAGCTGGTATTGATCGCCAGGTTGTAGTTGGAGTACGCGCCCCACTTCTGTGACGTGTGATAGTTATAATAATTGGCTCTCGCCTTATCATAATCCCTGATCTTGTTCTTGACCTTGGCCGGGTCGTCGCCGTACTCCTCGATGCACCGCTGCATCCTGTCCTTGAAATCCCCGTAGACGAAGATGTTGGTGACGCTCGGGATGTCCTTCAGGACGTAGTCCGCGCACCGTCCGACGATCACGCCCTCATTGGTCTCGCCGATCTGGCGGATGATGTCGAACTGGGTCAGGAACAGCTTCTCGTTCATGGACATCGGCTCGTAGGTGAACCCCTCGCCGAAGGTCATGGCAGAAGCGAAGCTGTAGGACAGTGCGCTCTTCGCTCTGAGCTCCGCGCTCTCTATGATCTCATGGGACAGGCCGCTCTTCTCCACAGCCATGTCGATGATCTTCTTATCGTAAAACGGGATCCCCATCTTGTCCGCCACCATGGCGCCGATCAATCTGCCGCCGCTTCCGTATTCGCGGCTGATCGTAATGAGTTTTCTCATCTCGTTACCTCACTTTCCGGTATGTCTTCATAGTTGGTATTATTATATAACATTTCCGCGGCGTTGTGAACTTTTTTTGGTGGGATTCGGGCAAGTGCGGATGGATTT